>JACDEQ010000060.1 GCA_013816225.1 Armatimonadota bacterium
GTAAGGAACAGGATAGATGTCGGCCCGATCGTGGATAGCCAGCTGAACTCGGGGTCTCGGTAATAGGAGTTCGGCAGTTCTGTCAGATCGTCTTCGTCGTAGGGGTCGAAGCCGTTCTCGCTGTATTCGGCGTCGCGCGAATCCGGGCCGATGATTTTGAGCCAGCCCGAATTCATCCCGGGCCCCGGCACGACGTTGACCTCATCGTAGTTGTTGGGTCCGTTTTCGGTAAACCATATACGCCCCGTCAACGGGTCGACGGTCATTCCAAAAGAGTTGCGCACTCCGTAAGCCCACATCGTTCTGATCTTCGGGTCTGGGTGCGTGAAAAACGGATTGTCGGGAGGGATCGTGCCGTCGAGGTTGAAACGGTGAATTCCGCCGACACCCGAGGCGAACTCGGTTCCGGAATTCTGTTCGATGCGGGGGTTGGAGAACCGCCCTCGATTGAGATCGCCTGTGATCGCGTAAAGCTTATCGTCGGGCCCGATTAGGATGATCCCGCCATTGTGAATCGGCCCGTTCGCCTGGTTCGGGTCCACCGGGAACGAAGCGATACCGGCGTTAAAGCTCAGAATGCCATCTTGGTAGCGGAATCGGTCGATTCGATTGTCAACCCAACTGCCGCCGTCGTTGGGCGCCCTCGAATAGTAGACATACACAAAGCCATTGGTTGCAAAGTTCGGGTGAAGACAAATGCCGAGTAGGCCGCGCTCACCTGTCGGAGAGACCGCGAGATCGAGGGCAATGCCCTCGATGACACCGTTCACAACGCGCTTCACGCGCCCGGTCTCCTTCTCGCAGATCAGGAATGTGTCGGGGCCGACGAATGCCATCGTGGTGGGCTGGCTAAGGTTTGTGGCCACCGTTTCAACGAAATAATCATCCGAAGCGAAAGTTTGCGCGGCTGCCGTGCCGACGATAGCGATCAGCCCACACGTTGGTCCGGCAAGTTTAGAAATGAATCTCATAAGGCCCTTTTATTGAATTCTACATGATGCAATCGGTGAATCGTGGGAGGCCACGAGGCGTACAATATGAGAACCCTATGAAGTCCCGCCTTCCGTTTCTCCTCATTATCGCCGCCGCGGCTTCGCATGCGGTCGAGTTTTCGGTGACCTTTCCTGATGGCCGGCTCCGGGTCCCGTTCACCGGGCGCGTGGTGGTTTACCTGAGCGCCGGCCGCAGCGAACCGCGATTCGGCCCGAACTGGTTCAACCCCGAGCCGATGTACTCGGCCATTTTCAAGGACGTGGGCGCCGGCGATCCAATGGTCATAGGCGAGAAAGCCGTCGCGTTTCCGACGACCCTTCGCAAGCTCAAGGAAGGCGAGTACACGATTCAAGCCGTGGTTGACCTGAATCTGGGCGGCCGTTCTATCGGAACGAGTCCTGGCAATCTCTATTCCGCTCCGCAAAGGGTTTATTTGAAGCCGACGACGGGTCAGGCGGTAAAGATAAGCTGCGAAAAGGTGGCTGAAGATGTGCGCTTCCAAGACACGGACATGGCCAAGGCCGCGCGAATGCAATCCAAGCACCTTTCCGCGTTCTACGAGCGGCCGACGATCATGCGAGCCGCCGTCATTCTCCCTGAGACCTGGAAGGCCAATTCGGCCAAGAAATACCCTGTCATCTATTCGATACCGGGGTTTGGAGGTTCGTTCCTCGACTATAGCGCCTCGACAAACCGTGTAGGAACAGTGCGGGACGGCGAAGAGTTCATCTACGTCGTGCTCGACCCGAACTGCCCGACCGGGCACCACGTGTTTGCAGACAGCGCCAACAATGGTCCGTGGGGCAAAGCGCTCACCACCGAATTCATACCGTTTATCGAGCAGAAGTTTAGGGGCATCGGAAAGCCGGATGGCCGCTTCGTGACTGGACACTCGAGCGGTGGCTGGTCGAGCCTTTGGCTGCAGGTAACGTATCCGGACTTTTTCAACGGCTGCTGGTCGACATCTCCCGACCCAGTCGATTTTCGCGATTTCCAGATGATCGACATCTACAAGCACGATCAGAACATGTTCGTGGACGGGAAGGGCGGGCCGCGGCCGCTCGCCAGGTTCGGCGACCAACCGGCGATCTTCGTGAAACAGTTTTCGGACATGGAGAGGCCGATTCGCGGAGAGCAGTTGGGTTCGTTCGAGGCGGTTTTCAGCCCCAGAGGGGCGAACAAGCAGCCGAGCCCGCTGTGGAATCGCGACACCGGAGCTATCAACAACGACGTGGCGCTCGCTTGGCAAAAGTACGACATCGGCTTAATTCTCCGGAAGAATTGGACTGTTCTCGAGCCCAAGCTTGGCGGAAAAATTCACGTGTACATGGGCAACATGGACACTTTTTATTTGGATGGCGCCGTGCGATTGCTGCAAAAGGACATGAGGGCGCTCGGGGCCGCAGCTTCGATCGAGTTGTTTCCAGGCGACCACGGCTCGGTCCTGACCACGGAGCTTCAACGCCGCATCGATGGTGAGATGGCGGCACGCTACAAGGTCACAAGCGGAGAAATCGCAGACTGCAGGCCGTAGACCGAAGTGCGAAGGCTCGTTTTGCAAGGGAGAGCACTCGCAAAGGCTAAGCGTGGTCATAATAGCCGGTGCCTCGGGAGGCTTCCCCGGGCGATTTCATTAAGGAACAAGAATGCTCGACGACATCAAACGTATTGTTGCGACCGACTGCGGTTCGACGACGACCAAAGCCATTCTCATCGAGCGCAATGACCAAGGCGAGTACCGCCTCGTGGCAAGAGGCGAAGCGCCGACGACCGTAGAGAAACCGTTCGAGGACGTTACGGTTGGCGTTCTCAATGCGGTTCGCGAGCTCGAAGAAATCACCGAAGCGAAGCAAGCCAAGCGAAGCCTACTCAAGGACGACAAGGTTTGGCGGTTCCAAAAGGACGGACAGGTTTCGGAGCAACCGAGCGATCCGACGGCGGGATCGGATGTTTACTTGAGCACAAGTTCAGCGGGCGGCGGCCTTCAGATGATGGTCGCCGGCGTCGTCAAGGCGATGAGTGCCGAGAGCGCCGAGCGCGCTGCACTTGGCGCCGGCGCGATACTTATGGACACGCTCGCTGTCGACGACGGGCGTAAAGACTTCCAGAAGGTCGAAAGGCTCCGCCAGCTGCGTCCGGACATTATCCTCATGTCGGGTGGCACGGACGGTGGCACAAAGGACCACCTGACCGCCATGGCCCTCGTCATTCGCCGCGCCGATCCTAAGCCGCGCTTCGGCGACATGAAGTTGCCGGTCATTTTCGCTGGGAACAAAGATGCTCGAGAAGACGTGAAGACTGAAGCGGGGCCCGCGATCGAAGTACACGTGGTCGACAATATCCGGCCAACTCTCGATAGGGAGAACTTAGGCCCGGCTCGTGAGGCAATCCACGAGCTGTTCCTCGAGCATGTAATGCAGCAGGCGCCGGGATATAACAAATTGCTCGACTGGGCCAGCGAGGAGATCATGGCCACGCCGAATGCGGTCGGCAAGCTGATGGAGAGCTTCGCAAAGGGAAGAGGTATCAACATACTCGGCGTCGACATCGGCGGAGCGACGACGGACGTTTTCTCGGTTTTCGGCGGCGTCTACAACCGAACGGTTTCGGCGAACCTCGGCATGAGCTACTCGATTTGCAATGTGCTCAAGGAGACGGGCACCGCAAACATCGCACGCTGGCTGCCGTTCGTGCTCGACGAGTTCGAGCTTCGTAACCGGCTTCGAAACAAGATGATCCGGCCAACCACGATCCCGCAGACCTACGAAGACCTATTGGTCGAACATGCGGTAGCGCGTGAGGCGCTGCGTCTCGCGTTCGAGCATCACAAGACGTTGGCTCGAGGGCTCATGGGTGTTCAGCAGCAAAGAACGATCGGCGACGCCCTCTCGCAAGGCGCCTCGGGCCAAACGCTCGTGAAGATGATGGACCTCGACATGATCATCGGCTCGGGCGGCGTTTTGAGCCACGCTCCCGACCGCCGGCAGAGCGCGCTCATGATGATCGACGCCTATCAGCCGGAAGGCATCACGATCCTTACCGTCGACTCGATCTTTATGATGCCGCACCTGGGAGTCCTCTCCGAACACCATCCGAAGGCTGCCGAAGAGGTCTTTGAGCGAGACTGCCTAGTCAAGATCGGTACGTGTATCGCGCCGGTCGGGATCGGCAAGGTCGGAGAACCATGTCTTTCTATTTCGGGGAACGGGATTAGCGAGGTTGTTCCCTTCGGCGAGCTTCGCGTCGTGCCTTGGGACCCGAAAGCGGCTCCGGAGCTTTGCATCGAGCCGGCTCGAAACTTCGATATGGGAGCGGGGAAGGGCAAGCGCGTGATCGCCACCCCATACGGTGTCGACGCCGGAAAGGACAAGGTAGCCAAGCTAGAGGCCGGCATGATCGGCTTAATTGTCGACTGCCGTGGCCGCCCACTAGCATTTCCCGAAGACCCCGAAGCCCGTAGAAAGATGCTGCGAACGACTCTGGAGGCCTTGGGGCTGCGGGCGCATTCCAATCAGATCGCGAACTAGGGGAACATCGATTCAGGGAAACCTGGACTTTCTGAATCAAGGTGGGGGGGAAACATCTCCGCTTTGCGCTTTAATCTCCAAAAGGGTCCGGCGCCGCATGAAGTTCGCGGGATCGCTTGGCAGATCTGATAGATTCTGTTGAAGCGAGTCGCACGTTGCGGCGCTTCAGGCGGCCGGATGGCCAAATATGGCGATTGCCGAGCGAGATGATTCGCTGAAGAACGAAGCTGCCCTCCTTTGCCGCATGGCACGAGGGGACGAAGGCGCTGCGCGTGAGCTTTATCTAGCCCACTGTGACGTACTGTTTCGCTTCGTTCGGAGACGTTCGAAGGGCTCGATCGAGGACGCCGAGGAGATAACGAATGACACCTTTATCACGGCGTTCGACGTCGCCCACACCTTCGACGGCTCCTGTTCGGCGCTCACGTGGCTTTGCAGCTTGGCGCACCACCGGATTGTCGACTTTCGACGTCACGCCACCGCGGCCAAGAGAATCCCTGAGGATAGTCTGGTGAGGATAGATGATGAATCCAAGAGGCTGATGCGCTCGATCCACGACCCTTCTGCCTCGGTCGAAGACCTTGTAGAGCAAATGGATCGCGTTCGCGTCGTACAGGCTCTTCTCGACACCTTAACGCCCGAACAGCGCGAAGCGGTCACCATGCGCTACGTCGAAGGCTTTGCCGTGTCCGAGATCGCCCGGATCATGAAGCGGTCCGAAAAGGCGGTCGAGCGCCTATTGGAGCGGGCGAAGGAGAAGCCCCGCCGCGAGATGCTGCGATGGCTAGGCGAAGGGTCCTTCCGCATCGTTTGTTTGGAACTGTTAACGCTATGAGCGCACACGAGCTGAGCTTGGGCCTTGCCGGAATGCTGAACGATATTCGTTCGGCGGGCCGGGGTGCGCCTAAGGCTCGGCTCGAAGCGATCGTGGACGGCCACATTCCCGTACTCTTTAAGGCGATCGACGCCCATGCCGAAGAGTCCATGTCCGCGCCGGCCAAGGAACAAGGGCTCCAGGCGCTGCTGGCGGCGACGACTCCCCGCGAAGAAAGGATTCGCGAATCGGGTGGAACCCCGAACCCGGACGGAGTTCTGCGCATCCCCTGGCCCTGGCGAAAGGAGCATTCCGACAAGGCTTATTCACGGCCCTGGGCATGGGGCTTGGCGATCGCCGGTGCCGCCGGGCTTCTCGTTTTGGGCGTTCTTCTCCAGAGCCGCCGGACGGAACGTGAGCAGCTGATCGCCAGGCCCGGCCCGAATCCTAGCCTGAACGCGCCTGGATTGCCGATTCCGAAACCTCCCCCGCCCATGGAGGAGGTGCCCTTGGTTAAGGGTGGCCCGAAGAAGGATCGGACTCTGGAAAGCGAGGCGCCGATCGTGAGCAGGGAACCGGAGACGAACGTCACCGTCGAACCCGTTCCCAAACCCTTGAAGGAACCTTCCGTCGTCGCCCGGAAGCAGCCGGAAGTCGGCAAGTTCGGAAGGGTGATGGGCGAGCCGAAACTGGTCGCGTACGGTTCCAAGACCGGCGTTCCCGTCAAACGCGGCCTCGTTGTCGCTTACGGCTCGCGAATCGAGACGGGAGACATGGATAAGGCGGAGATTCGGCTCTCCGACGGTTCGGTGGTGACGCTGGCCTTCAACACGACCCTGACGATCCCCGTGAGCTTGAACGAAGGCGGCGCGCGCACGATAACCGCGAGAGACTTCGAGCTGACCAGCGGATCGATTGTTGCCAGCGTGACGCCGACGAAGGATCATCAAAAGTTCACCGTCGAGACCCCCGTTGCGACGGCGGAAGTGTTGGGGACGGAGTTTGGTCTGGCGCTGGAAAAACTTGGGCCGGCGACAGTGCGCGCCGTGCTTCAAGTAAAGAAGGGCTGCGTCGCCTTCAGCAATGATTTTGGCGGAGTCGTTGCGACGGCCATGACTGAATCGACGGCAGCCCTTGGAAGTGCGCCGACAGAGCCAAGGCGCGTGACCAGCCTGAAAGTTTATTCGTTCTCCTGGAGTAGTCACCGGGCAGGATTTGACCGGCTCACCTCTCGACTCGAGGGGTTAAAAGCGGCAAAAAGCTGCGTCTTTCCTGGCGACTGGTCGGGATTGTCGGCGGTTACTCTGACGAGCGGCGTACTCCGCATCGACGATGTGCTCGAGAACTCTCCAGCAGCACAGGCAGGACTGATGGCCGGTGACATCATCCTGGCGTACAACGGAAGACCGCTGCAGTCCGAGGAGCCGATCCACCACGCCAGTTACCGAGCGCCTGGGCAAAACTTCAATGTGAGGATCAGTCGCAACGGCGCCGAAATCGAGGTCGTGGTCCGGGGGTCGGCCGGTCAAAACGATCTTCTCGGCTTGCCCGGAGGACTCGACCAGGCTCTGTTCGACGCTACCTGGCCCGCCCTCTCCGGCAGAGCTAACGAAGCGCTCCGGCGGCTGGAAGCCTTGGCAGAACAGAATCCTCACGCTAGTGTTTATAACAACCTCGGGGTCGTTTATGAGACGCTCGACCAGATGCCGCCTGCTATTCATAGTTACCAAGCCGCGGTGCGCTTAGACCCGACGGTTCCTCTTTATCACCACAACTTAGCCCGCGCACTGCAGAATATCGGCAATCTTCCAAGAGCGGTGGAAGAATACGAGGCTGCCGTCAACTTAGATGCCGACTACCACGACGCGATCATCGATCTTGCCGAGAGCTACGGCCTGGTAGATCAAAACGACAATGCGCTCGCATTTGTTAAATCGGCGCGGTCACGGCTTCCGCATTGCCCTCACATTCTCCTGATGGAAAGTTTCTTGCTACTGCGAGACGGACAACGAGACGCTGCAATCGAAGTCGCCGCCGAAGCAACGCGCATGGCACCGACGTTCGGATACGCCCGTTTTAGGCATGGGTTAGCACTGACGTACGCGGGGCGACATGAGGAAGCGGAGGCCGCTTTTAAGAACGCAGTCGAATTGTCCCCCGAAGAACCTAATTACCACAACAGTCGTGCAATCAACTTTGAGAGTTTGAGTAGGCCGGACTTGGCGGAAGTCGAGTTTCAGAGGGCAATTGAGCTCGACCCCAAGCACTTTAACGCTCGAATTAACTACGGTGGCCTTCTATCCAGCATGAGCCGCTATTCTGAAGCCGAGCCGATGTTGCGTATGGCGATCGAAATTAACCCGAGAGCTCCAGACGCATACTACAATCTGGCCCAGATGCTCAGGGGGCTTGAGCGGATGGAAGAGGCCGCGGAAATGCTGGGCAAGGCGATCGAGCTAAATTCGGCGAATGTTGAATATCACTGGGTATATGCGGCGACGCTCGCGGACCTTGGCAAATTCAAGGAGTCCATGGCGGCATACGAAAACGCGGTTAGGGCAGCGCCCGCAATCCCGGATCTTCGCTGTGCGCTCGGATGGGCGCAGATCGAAAATCATCGATGGGCCGATGCAGTCGACAGCTACCGCAAGTGCCAGCAAATAGATCCCAAAGGTCCGGATGTGCTCAGTAGCCTGAACAACATCGGTCTCGCCCTGATCCATCTGGGCGAGCTCGGCGAGGCGGAGGCCGCGCTGGCGGAGGCGCTTAAACTTAAGCCTGACGACGCCGAGGCGTCGTCTAACTGGGCCCTACTGCTGGCGCACAAGGGGACGAATCTCGACGAGGCGCTCGATCGCGCTTTGAAGACCACGCAACCGAACTCCTACGCGCAGCGTTTCCAAGTGCTCGGTTTCGTGCATTACAAGCGCGGGGAGTTCGACGCCGCGATCGAGCAGCTCGAGAAAGCCGCAAAGGGCTACGGCAAGGTGTACCTGGCTGCCGATGCGCTGGTCACCCTCGGAAAGGTTTACGAGGCGAAGGGGCAGGTTGATCCGGCAAAGGGCGCCTATCGCCGCGCCCTCGTGATCGAGCGCGAAAACAAAGAAGCCGCCGACGCCTTGAAGCGGCTCGGCGGGTAATTCAGAGACCGCGGGGGAGTTTGCGCCCGCTTTACGCTTCAACTCTTCAGCGCCTTCAATGGCCGAAAGCCAAGGTGCATGCAATGGGAGGAATGTCAATGTTCAAAATCCAAAACACAACTCGGAAACTCGCGGCGTTCGCCGCCCTGCTCGTTATCTTCGGCGCCGCCGCGCCCCGCTCCCACGCCCAGGGCAGCCTCGTCTCCTGGGGAAGTAACTTCAATGGCCAGGTGAGCGGCACCCCTACCGGAACATTTACCGCCGTCGCCGCGGGCACCGCGCACAGCGTTGCGATCCGCTCGAACGGAAAGCTCGTCTCCTGGGGAAATAACGCCTTTGGCTTGGTGAGCGACACCCCTGCCGGAACCTTTACCGCCGTCACAGCAGGCAATCAATTCACTGTGGCGCTCCGCACGAACGGAATCCTCGTCGCCTGGGGGCGGGGCGACTCTGGCCAACTCCTCACCCCTGCCGGAACTTTTTCCGCCGTCGCGGCGGGCGGCTTTCACGGCGTGGCGATCCGCCCGGGCGGAACCCTCCAGTCCTGGGGATACGACGCCTATGGCCAGGTGAGCCTCACCCCTGCCGGAACCTTTTCCGCCGTCGCAGCGGGCTGGTATCACAGCATGGCGATCCGCACGGACGGAACCCTTATCTGCTGGGGAGGGGACAGCTACGGCCAGGTGAGCGGCCCCAACGCCGATGGAGGGACCTTTACCGCCGTCGAGGGGGGCCAGTATCACAGCGTGGCGATCCGCACGGGCGGAACCCTCCAGTCCTGGGGAAATGACGCCTATGGCCAGGTGAGCCTCACCCCTGCCGGGACCTTTATTGCCGTCGGAGCGGGCTACAGACACAGCGTGGCGATCCGCGCGGACGGAACCCTCCAGTCCTGGGGAGATAACAGCTTTGGCCAGGTGAGCGGCACCCCTGTTGGAACCTTTTCCGCCGTCGCTGCGGGCGACTCTCACGGCGTCGCGATCCGCAGGCGCTGAAAGTCCCGCCATGCGCGAACGACACGACGGGCGCCTGTGCGGGCGCCCGTTCCTTTCGCTCTTTGGCTCGTGTGGCTTGCCATTTGTTAGAATGAGTCCGGGAGTGCTCGGCGTCCGTCCGCAATTGACCCGCACGCGTGCGCCTGAGCCGCCCAGATCCGCCGGCGTGTACGCCAGAGTCTTGGGGAGCGGAGCTTTCAAAAAGGAAGGGGGATTTTGCGCCCGCTTTTCGCTTTAACTCCTAAGGGCACATTTGATGGCCCAAACAAGAACCCAATGGCAGGAATGCAAATGTCCTGGCCTCACGCGATAGACTGCACAGGCTGGCCCGGTTCAGACCGAGCGAGGAGTAAACGATGAAACGATTCTTGATGATTTCGAAAGCCGCGGCTGCCCGTGGAGAGATAAGAGTGAAGACCGGATTCGCTCGTCGACTATTTGGCATCGCCGTTTGTCTTTTTGCGCTCGCAACCACGGGCATAGGGCAGGTCACGGAGGCCTGGGTCGCTCGCTACAGCGGGCCGGTCAACGGTAATGACGCTGCCTACGCGCTGGCCATGGACGCAGCGGGGAACGTTTACGTCACTGGCTGGTCCTGGGGCGGGGGAACCTCTTTCGACTACGCAACGATCAAGTACGATTCCAACGGCAACCAGTTGTGGGTCGCTCGCTACAACGGCACAGGAAACTATTCTGACGAAGCCTACGCGCTGGCCGTAGACGCAGCGGGTAACGTTTACGTCACGGGCGCCTCCGTCGGCGCAGGAACCAGCTACGACTACGCGACCATCGAGTA
>JACDEQ010000285.1 GCA_013816225.1 Armatimonadota bacterium
GATCAGGAGGGCAGTGAGCAGGTGCGCATTAAAGTGTCCTATGACGTGTCGTGAGCTTGCAACGGTGATGTACGACGTGCCTAGGAGTTCACCAACGAGCTTACCAACGATGGATTTCCCTGTCCCCCGTTCGCCGCGGATTACCAGCGCCGTCCCGGGCTTATTTCTCGGCTGTTGAAAGATGTTGGCAAACCATGCCATGACATATCTGTAAATGGCCTCGTCGCCGGAGCAGATGTTGTTGAGTAGGTGTTCCGCAAATAGAGAGTAATTACCAGGCGCGGGCGTGACCGCCCATCCTCTCCAAAGATTGTATGCATTCTCTGTCGTCGTACCGCCCGGCTCGAAAACGACAGCAGCGTATTCTCGTCGTCTTGGATGGGCAATCCACACGTCGGCGACGCACTTAAGACCATTAGCCGTTGAGCAAAACCGATTTGCAACCAGTACGCGGAACTCGTTTGGGCGAAGAAGCAAAAAGCCCTGATCAGTTTCGCGTAGGACTAATGCCTTCCCGCCGATCAGAACGATGGCATGCGATTCGTTCAGCGCGTCAATCGCGTCATCGGTAGACATGAAGCCGACGGGATACTTCGCTATACTCGCAACAACCGCGAGAACTTCGTCAGCCTCTAGCGGCGGCGAAAAGTGAGCTCGATTGAATTCAAAGGCTGCTTCCGATAGCCGCGCCTCGGAATAGCCTTGCTGGCGCAGCTTACCTAGATGAGAGGCGAGTTCATTGTTACGGCCGCCCTCCAATACGGTTAGTGATACGCCCGCTTTTTTGCGTTTTGCTTTTGCGGGAACGCCAACTCGCTTCTGCGGGGGATTGCGCAGGAGAGCTTCGACCTTTGGCGGAAGCGGTTGGATCGTGGCGTCATTTGCCCAGCGATATGTTTTGCCACTCTCGTGTACTGATGGCGGGGCAATGACGTACCCTCTGTCCGCCCGCACGTCGATTCCTTTGCCCCAAGGCATTGAATTCTTGATCTGACCGCCGGGATGTTTGTAGTATAGGTGAATCCCTCGTGCCGTCGTTGCTGTCAGAGTTCGCGGCTGCATCGGGAAAGGCGATAACGCGACGGATATTCTCTTCGTCCAATCTCGAATCGGCGAAATCAAGATACACCGTGAGACCATCTGGCTGTGGTTGTACGGGCAGCAAATTAGCTGGGCTTTCGTCTCGGAACTGGGCCTGAATGGTTCGATAGATTACCCGCGTGCAGAAGCCTAGTTCGCGAAAATGCATGGCGATTCGCTCGCGCAACGGCCCTATATCCGGTTTCCGAGTAATGGTTGACCGAGCCCGAAGCGTCTCCTTCCAGGTCCGCCATACAGCAGCGACGTCGGGCCACGTAAGCATCGCAAGCAGGTCTGATTCAAGAGACACACGAGCTCCTTCGGAAGCGAATTCCACCTGCGCGTAGGAGACGTGTACGATCCGAGTGCCGCGATAAGGCCGTAGAGGTAACAGTTCATTGTGGAGATTCCGGATCGTGGTCTTAACATCGACCTGCAACCCCGTCTACGATAAAATCGGCTCGATTTCGGCGTGTCGCCTCGATACCCGCCCACGCCGGCGCGTACGTGGAATCGACGCTCAATGCCTGCTGATACAGTTGCAGGCTCTTTTGGAGACCGGCTTCTGAGCCACTGTTGAATTCGAATCGGCCTTTCAGGTACAGATCGTGGGCTTTGACGCTGAGCGTCCCGTCACTCGACGCCGGCCGGGCCGCCGCTCCAAGGGTCAGCCGAAGTGCCGAGGCGACCGACTTCGCAATGTCGTCCTGTACCTCGAACGTGTTGGCGACCGCCCGCTCATAGGTGTCGGACCAGACCACGAGTCCGTCCGCTGCGTTGACCAGCTGCGCGGAGACTCGCATCCTCGAGCCGGCCCGCCGGACACTGCCTTCAAGCACGGACGCGACGTGCAGTCGCGCGCCGACCTCTCGAGCGTCGGCAGACTTGCCTTTGAATGCGAACGCCGAGCTCCGGGCGGCGACACGAAGGCCGGGAATCTTCCCGAGCGCGCCGGTCAGCTCGTCGGTCATGCCATCGGCAAAGAACTCCTGCGTGCTGTCACCGCCCACGTTGACGAGGGGCAGCACGGCGATGGTCCTGGCGATGCCGGGGGAGACTGTCTGGCGCCCGCCGAGAAAATGGAAGGCCGCCCAGATTCCCAGCGCGGCGATAACCGAGAGCACCGATACCAGGAGGATCGGCCGGCGACCGCTCCGCACGAGCCCAGTCGCGCGTGGCGCTCGAGCAGGCACCCCGCTCCGCTCGGCAACGATCGCACGCGCGAATGCCTCTGCGCTGGGCCATCGGTCCGCCGGCACCGGCGCGAGGGCCTTCGAGATCAGACGATCGACCGTCTCCGAAACGCTTGGCCGAGTCCGCCGCACCGACGGCACGTCGCCGCTGAAGCGCTTTGCGATGATCGCCTGAGCCGTCGGCCCGGTAAACGGCGGCTCGCCCGCGAGCATCTCGTACAGTACGCACCCGAGCGCATACACATCCGACCGGCGGTCGACGGTACGTTCACCGCTGCCCTGTTCCGGACTCATGTACGCCGGCGTGCCGACCGCGAGGCCGGTCCCGGTCAGCCGGCTCTCGCCGGCGACGTCCACTGCCGTCGCAATACCGAAATCGGCGACCATCGCGTGGCCGCCGCTCAGCATGATGTTCTCCGGCTTGATGTCCCGGTGCACGATGCCCTTCGCATGGGCCGCCTCCAGGGCACCGGCAACCTCGGCGGCGATCTCCAGCGCCGCGTCGGTGGCCAGCTGTTTCTCCCGGTCGATGCGATCGCGCAGCGATTCGCCTTCGACGTATGGCATGACGTAGAAGAGGAGACCACCGGCCTCGCCGGAGTCGAACAGCGGCAGGATGTGAGGATGCTGCAGATTGGCCGCGGTCTCTATTTCGCGGAGGAAGCGAGCGGCGCCCACCACTGCCGCGAGCTCCGGACGCAGGACCTTGAGGGCTACCTGCCGGCGGTGGCGGACGTCACGCGCGAGATAGACGGTGGCCATCCCGCCTTGGCCCAGCTCCCGGATGCATTCGTACCGGTCGCGCAGCTGAGGCCAGAAATTATCGGCTTCCAATGCCATGGCGGAAACTGTACCTGAACGTGCGTACGCGCTACATATACGCGTGTGATATTCCCTGAGACGAGGTTGCATCCGCCAATCCGGTTCCGCAGGAGAGCTTCGTTTTTCTGTCGTTACAGAATAATCGGATAAAACGAGTACTACTCATTCGACGTTTGACTTTGGAGCGCGACACGCAAGTCATAGTTGAGTATCCCAGCCGGGCGCGGTCGCCTCACTTCAATTCGAGCAACACGGATTGAAAAGTCTTTACCATCAACAGACTGGCCACGCACATGGGTCTGAGGCCGAAAGCACTTTCTTCCTGCACCATAAGGCTGAGAAGGGAC
>JACDEQ010000286.1 GCA_013816225.1 Armatimonadota bacterium
CGGCAATCGTCGACTTTCGCATAACAAACAGCTTACCTTCTGGACCGCGTTCAGGTTCCCAGCCGGCGGTATAATTCATATCACGATGGCCACCTTAGCACCCGAGCCGAAGGCATCACAAACCGAGCCGATTCACGCGCGGAACTACATCAATGGCGAGTGGCGGGAAGCCGCATCCGGAAACCGTTTCGAGTGTACAAACCCGGCGAACAGGCTGGAAGTTATTGGTGGCGCACCCGTTTCCGACGCCAGCGACGTGGATGCAGCCGTTTCCGCTGCCCGGGCCGCTTTCCCGGCATGGTCGTCCCTTAGTTGGGTGCGCCGAGGCGAAATCTTGGACCACTTCGCTCAACTCGTTAAACGGGACCTGGAGTTCATGAGCAGGCTCGTTACCCGCGAGTGTGGCAAACCCATCAACGAGGGCAGAGCCGACGTCGTCGAGTCGCTTCACATGATTCAGTACGCCGCGGCTATGGGCCGATTGCCTGTGGGGCAGATCATTAGCAGCGAGGTCGGCGAGAAGGATGCGTTCATTCGCCGCAAGCCGAAGGGAGTTATCGGCTGTATCACGCCTTGGAACTTTCCGATGGCTATCCCCCTTTGGGAGATGACGCCGTCTCTCGTCTCCGGCAACACCGTTGTCCTAAAGCCGAGCGAGGAGACCCCGGTTTGCGCACACTGGCTGATCAAGCTCCTCGAAGAAGCCGGCATGCCCAAGGGAGTCGTAAACATCGTTCACGGCTACGGGGAGTCGGCGGGCGCCGCGCTCACCAAGCACCCCGAGCTCGACGTCATTCTCTTCACGGGCAGCTATAAGGTGGGCAAAATCGTCCAGCAGCAAGCTGCCGCTGAGGCACACAAGTTTGCCGCGACCGAGATGGGCGGCAAGAACGCGTTGATAGTTCTGGAAGACGCAGACCTCAGCATCGCCATTCCGGCTGGTGTACTCAGCGCTTTTAAGACCACGGGCCAGCGCTGCGTTACCGCCAACCGGATCATCGTCGACCGGAAGATCGTCGACGAATATCAAGAGAAATTCCTCACCTTGGTCGATCGCATAAGGATCGGCGACGGACTCAAGGACGACGTGTTCATGGGCCCGTTGATCAACGAGGCGGGTATCGAGAAGTTCGAATTTCATAACAAGAAAGCCAAGGAAGAAGGCGCAATCGTCCTTCGCGACGGCGGCCGCCTGACCGATGGCGAATATGCCAACGGCAACTTCGTTGCGCCGTTCGTGTACCGCATGGAATACCGCCCCGGCACGTTCTCGCTCCAGCAGGAGGCGTTCAGCCCGCACGTCGCGATCATCCCAGTCGACGGTGTGGAGCAGGCCGTAGAGGTCTACAACGACACCGACTACGGCCTTGCCATGGCCGTTTGCACGGAGGACTATCGCAAATGGCGTTACGTCCGGGACCACGCTGAGTACGGCTTGGGATACGTGAACCTTCCCTCGATCGGCGCGGAAGTCCATCTGCCGTTCGGCGGTGTGAAGAACTCCGGCAACGGACACCCGTCGGCCGAGGGGCTGATCGAAGCCGTGACCCACAGGACGGCGTTCACGGTGAATCACGCTCGCGAGATCGTAATGGCGCAGGGCTTATCGGTAGAGTTGTAGCGAGAATCGAAGACCTAGCGGGTTGTTTTCTTAGTGCATAATCAGCTTATTGCGCTGGTCGCGGGAGACCGGAGCTTGGGATGGTATCCCGGCGACACCGACAAAGAGAGAAAGCGAGTCCGGGATCGAGACTTTGTTCGTGAAATTCATCCCACGGGATGAATGGGTCGATAATGTCGAGCGGCATACTCACCTTATCTGCCGGCAACGTCGCAGAACAGTCTTGGCGGGGGAGCGCTTCAATTTCCAAATCCCCCGCCTGATATGCTAAATTGCAGTATTGGGCTTGGGAGACGGCCCGATTGTCGAGAGGGGAGAGAATAGTTGGACCAGCGGGACGATTGCCTGCAAACTCGCATTAACGCGTATTTGGCAGGGTGCGCGGTCGCAAGAGATGACCTTGGCCGAGAGGTCCTTGCAGCCGCCCGCAGCGCCTTGCGGAAGTTCGGACTTGCATCGCAGGATATGGACGACCTGGCGCAAGCCTGCGCCGTCGATGTTATTCAGCACATTGGCAGCTACGACCGGTCTCGCGGAGCTTTTTGCGCATGGATCAGCGGATTCGCTTGGAATGTAGTTCGCGGCCACCAGAATCGGCAAATCGACTACGTGTCCAGACCGCAAGAAAACGTCTCCCAAACGGTCACCGATCAGGACCCTTGCCTAAGAAACGCCATTTTCACGGCAATGGAAGCGCTCCTTCCCGGCGAGCGGCAATTATTGGAATTGCGGTTTGTCATGCAGCTTTCCTCAAACGAAATCGCGGAGTTCACCGGCGTTACGGCCTGCCAGGCAAGAAAGCGTATATCGCGGGCCGTCGATAAGCTCCGTCGGCACACAGCTGTGCAGGATTACATTCGACACCCGGTCTTAGGCTGACGGCCGCTTCGCGTACTCCACGGTTGGACCGGTCCAATCGTTTGGAATCGGCAGCGACAAGGTTTGTTCGCGCACCCGGATGGTGTATTCCTTTTGCTCTTCAAGCGGAACTTCGTTCTTCTTTGACAGCACCAGCGTAACACTCGGTCCGTCGACCTCGTAGTTGCCGCTCCAGGTTTCGGCTGATTGCGAACCGTCGACTATTGTCCAGGTGAGGCTGCCCTCCGGTTCGAAATTAATCCTCGATTGCCACCTGTTGCTCTGACGGACCGACAGCTCGACGGCTGGACTTGTCGGCGCCGCCGTGTTCTCCCATATCCCTATAATGTCGCGGTCCAAAGTGTGTTTATTACACGCGATACACACCGAGAGCAGGACCGCGACTATGAAAGTTCTGAGCACAAATAGAGTTTAGCTGAAGCGCATCGGGGCGCACCGACTAACCCTGGCGACCCAGGGCCAAGCGCCTCGCATCGTCTGCGAACAACGAGTGGAAGTGCGGGTTAAGGCTAATGGCGAAGTTGGCGAGCTTCCTTGCTCGGCCCGTGTCTTTCGCGGCAGCATAGATCTTCGCTGAACGATAGAACATGAGCGCATCCTGAGTCTTCATCGAGAGTGCCTTCTCAATCGTTTTTACCGCTTCCTGGTTTTTCCCGTTCTTATGCTGAGCCCATGCTAGAGTCGTGTACGCCTGGACCGTTGTGTGGTTCCTGATCTCTGCCTCGGCGAGTTCGAGGGCCCTTTGCGGAAACAGCCCGCGGTCCAAATAGTACGTCGCCAGGATTAACTCATCGCCGCCGATACCGTGATCTCGGTGTTCTTGAATGAGGTCGTCCACTCGAGCGTACTGCCGTTCGGCGTCCGCTTTCTTGCCGAGCAGGGTGTAAATGTCTCCGAGTTCGATCACATAGGGAA
>JACDEQ010000287.1 GCA_013816225.1 Armatimonadota bacterium
GTGCTGGTCGTGGATTCGTTCTCGCTGGCTTCATCGCCGCCCTTGGGTGGCCCCTTCTTCTTCTCGCGCATGCCGCGCAGCAATTCCTCGACGGCACGACGTTCCGAATCGTTGAGTCCGCCCTGCCCGGGAGGCGGCGGCCCCTGTGGCTGTACATAGACGACTCCGCCGCTGCAATGGCAACCGTAGCAACTGCTGCAGCTGTAACAGCTGTAGCAGCCAACAACAACGACCGAGCTATAGCAACCGTGGCAACTGCTGTAGGAGCAGCAACCGTGACAGCTGCTGTAATAGCAGCAGCCGTGGCAGCTGCTGTAGTAGCAGCAGCCGTGGCAGTAGTTGCCACTGCAATAGCTGTGGCAGCCGTGGTGGACCGAAAACGCACAACTGTGGCAACCGTGGCAGCCGTGGCACCCCGAATGGTGGTGGCCCCAAGTTGTCGATTGTGCGCTTGCGGTCAACATCGTGGCCAAGACGACGCTGTACATGTTCCCATCTCCCTCTGTTGACAAATGTCGTCGCTTTGAGCTGGGCAGCGCGGCGACGGTTTCAGACCGAGTTGAGGTTTAAGATAAGCGACGGCAAATCCGTTGTCAAAGGTAAACTGCGTAAAATCGGTAAGATTGTTCGGGGCGGACGCTTTAATCGCGTCTTGCTGGCGACCTGGCATTCGCAAGGCGCGATCCGAACGCTAGGCCGCACGCGGGAACTCGTTACCCATTCGACCGTTCCGTCGCTTTGAGAAAATCGAGAGCCTCGTCCACCGTGCAAACGAGTGCCCCGGGGATCCGGCCCGCGCTGTCGAGGTCGCGGAGTAGCATCAGGTCGTCGAAGTCGGGCGAGGCACGCAGAACCTGAGTCATTTTCGCCCCCAGCGTTCCCTGGCGATGCTCCAGCGCGTGCATGTGGTGCTCGATGAAAAATGCGGTCCGCGGGGTGATGTAGCCTTCGAGCGCCTCCAGACCAGCCGTCACGTGGTCGTAGGGATCGATGCCCTTGCCGACGTCGTGCAAGAGCGCCGCCTGAAGAAACTCGACGTCGTAATCGCGGTGCTCCTTCGCAAGCTCGAGCACCTGGAGCAGGTGATAAAGCACGTCGCCTTCGGGATGATGTTTGGCCGACTGTCGCACGTCCTCCAGCGGCAGCAGCAGACGCCGAAACACCGGGTACGGGTCCGACGCCTCCGCCGCGGCGGCGAGCTCGCCTTCCAGGTCGAGGTCGGGATACTCTTGGCGCAGGAACTCCTCCAACTCGGCGACCGAGGCCCGCTCGATCGCCTTGCCCGTGATCGAACTTTTGAAGACGTAGTGCGCCTGGTCCTCGGCGTAGATGGTCAGTTCGTAGGTGAACCGATCGAAGACGTGGATGTGCGTGAAGACCCGGGCCGCGCCGTGCTTGACGACTTGCTTGCGCTGCAGGTCGAACTGGTAGCCGTTGCTTTCGAGCAGATCGGTGATGAGTCCGGCGCTGTTGCTGAACAGGTGCAGGTCGATGTCGGAGCCCTGGCGGACGTGCCCGGTCATGACGCTGCCGATGAGCCTGGGCCTGAACGGCTTGAGCAAGCGCATGAGATGCAGCGCCGCGAGACGCATTTCACGCAGGTGCCGGGTGCGCTGGTCGCCTTCGTGGAGGCGGGCGAAGACTGGGATTTGATCGCGGATCTCGGAGTTCGACGGCAGATCGGACGGTTTGACTCTACCGCGGCACAGTCTCTTGGCGGCTTTTCGCTTGGCGGTGAAGTACTCGCTTTCGACGCGCTCGTACATCAACCGTGCGGCTTCCAGGGCGATCGCTTGGCGAAGCTTGACATTGGCCATTCCTAAACATGCGCCGATATTAGCAGCCCATTCGTGCGGCGCGGGGCTGTAGCTGAGTTGGGTTTATGGTAAGCTCCAGACATGGAACCTACAACGTCAACGACGTGGAAATTCCTGGCGCCGAACCCGAAGTCGCGCTACACGCAGCTTTTCGTGAAGGGGACGCGCATCACGGCCCGCGATCTTTATGGCCACTTCATGAGTGTCGAAGATCCGTGGACGCCCGAGTTCATTGCCGAGCAATACACCTTGCCGCTAGAGGCCGTCAAGGAAGCGATCGCGTATTGCCAAACCGATCCGCCGGAGATCAAAAAGGATTTCGCGCGCGAGGAACGCCTCATGGAAGCGTGCGGGATGAACGATCCGGACTACAAGTACGGCGGAAAGTTCAAAATTGTGCCGCCCGAAGAAATCGCACGTATTTTCAACTCTTGAAGCTTTATCTTGATGATAACGCCGCCGCGCCGCTGCTTGCGAAGCTACTGCGCGCGGCGGGTCACGACGTCCAGTTGCCGGTCGAAGTCGGGATGGCAGGTGAACCGGACGCCGTGCATCTTACGCGCACGATTCGCGAAGGCCGTACCTGCGTGACCAAGGATCACAGAGACTATTTGATTTTGCATACCTTGATAATGCAAGCCCAAGGACGCCATCCGGGGATCCTTGTCGTTCGGAAAGACAACGACCTCACCCGCGACTTGAGCCCCAAAGGCATCGTCAGCGCCATTCGCAAGCTCGAAGCCTCCGGAGCGCCGGTCGCGGACGAGTACATCGTTCTGAACCAATGGCGCTGAGGTGTTTCTCGGCGCTGACATGAGGCCTCTTGCACTGGTAGAATCTCAAATATGAGCACCACAACCACCTGGCAACATTTGGCTCCGAACCCAAAGTCGAAATACACCCAGCTTTTCATCAAGGGCCGGCGCATCACTGCGCGCGACGTCTATGGGCGTTTCATGAGCGCCGACGAGCCGATGACGCCGGAAGAGATTGCCGCCGACTACGATCTCCCGCTCGAAGCGGTCAAGGAAGCGATTGCTTATTGCCAAACCGACCCACCGGAAATTCGTGCCGATTGGGAACAAGAAGAACGGATCATGGAAGCTACCGGCATGTACGATCCAGATTACAAGCTCGGCGGCAAGTACAAGCTTCTCTCACCGCAGGAGCGTGCCCGACTCGGAATATGAGAAGTTACATCGACGAAAACCTTTCGGGACCGCACCTGCTCCAGTTGCTGGAGAAGGCAGGCCATGAGATTCAAACCCCCCGCGAACGTGGGCCTTTTGGGTCGTTCCGATCCAGTTCAGTTTTCGTGGGCGATTGGCGAGCGACGCATGCTTATCACTCGCAATCACCGAGATTTTGAGGAATTGCACAAGCTTGTCCTCGACGCCGGAGGCCATCATCCCGGCGTAGTAACCGTTCATCCAAACTGGCGCAGCTGCGCGCGGCCTGATTTCATAGCATTCTGGCATGGATGCACCGGCCTGTCCAGGATGCCGTGAGCGCGATGTTCGGATTGCCGAGCATGAGCGGCGGTTCGCGGCGTTGGAGGAAGAGTTGCAGCGACTCAAGGCGCTGCTTGGACGCAATGC
>JACDEQ010000288.1 GCA_013816225.1 Armatimonadota bacterium
ACCCGAAGGGGCTCGTGGGAGACCCGGCCTTCGAGCCGACGGCCTTTCTGCGAAATCCCTTGGAGATGATTGCGAACCTGCCCGACCCCGAACCGATTCTCCGTCGCCGGATCACCGCGTTCGCGGAAAAGCTCTGCCTCGACCCGTGGCGTATTTGCGCTTGGAGCTTGGTGGAGACGCGATCCTGGGCCGATGAGGCGTGGCTCCGCGTCGTCGCTGCTTTAGAAAGAATCGAGAAGGGTTACCATTTGTAGGGGTCGTCGCCGCGTGACCACAGATAAGAAACTAACTGCCCCACGTGGTACCACTCGTGCTGCGCGAGGCTGCGTATAGGTTCGCCGAGGGGCACTTCCTTTTGGCCGAGTGACTCGAACCACAAAGGGTCCATGGGGACCGGCGCTTCGAGCTGATCCTCGCTGAGCGAGTCGATGTAGGCAAGAGTCTCGCCCCGCACTTCCTCGAGCGCGCCTCGCATCCCTTCGATGCTCTTAGCACGGTCCCCGAAGTCGTTTGCAAGTTCGAAAGGTATCCGTTCCTGCCTGCGCAGCCAAGCCAAAAGCTGCCTCTCGGTGCCCGCGATCTCGGTCAACTGCCCACCCACGGTCCGCATGCCCTCCCGCGGCGCCCAATCCAAGTCTTCGTCGCGCAGCCTGCCCATCGCCTCGTCCAGGTCTGCCCGGACCAGCGCGAGCCGCGCCTTCAGCCGACGATGTAGAGAAATCATTTACCGCTCACACCTAAAGGTCCTCACCCAAACCCGGACCGTAGAACCGCTTGATGAATGCCTGGAACTCGGGCTTGGCCACGATGGGGCGCCACCAATTCTGGTGGTGCGCGTACCAATCGATGGCGTCGCCGAGGCCTTCCTCGAACGGCACCTGCGGAGCCCAGCCGAGCGATCGAAGCTTTTCCGAGGCCATGCTATAGCGCATGTCGTGGGCGCCCTTTCGTGGATCGGGAATCTTCTTTACCAACTCGTCGCCCTTGCCCAGGCGGGCGAGCAAGATTTGCACAATCTCCTTGTTCACCCGCTCGTTCTTGTCGGAGACGTTGTAGATTTGCCCGGACTCGCCTTTGCGTAGGGCAGCGTCGATGCCCGAGGCATGGTCACGAACGTGAATCCACTCCCGCACCTGCTCGCCCTCGCCATATACCGGCACCTTCTTGTCCTCCACCAGCCGCGTCGCGAAGAACGAAATCAGCTTTTCCGGATACTGATACGGCCCATAGGTATTCCCACCACGAGTCACAACAACGGGCGTCTCGTAGGAAACGAAGTACGCGCGGCACAGTAGATCGCCGGCGGCCTTGCTCGCGCTGTACGGCGTGTTGGGCTTTAGCGGCGATTCCTCGGTGAACGCGCCTGTCGCCGTTGACCCGTAGACCTCGTCCGTCGAGACATGGACGAGCTTCGGAATCTTCATCTCGCGAACCACTTCGAGCAGCTCGTAGACTCCCATCACGTTCGTTGCAAGGAAGTCGCCGGCCTCCAAAAGACTCCGGTCGTTATGCGTCTCGGCGGCGCAGTTGATCAACGCTTCGATGTGGTCGTCCTTCAAAACACGCCGCACAGCCGCGCCGTCCTCGATGCGTCCTTGGTGGAAGCGAAACCGCTCGTTAGTCTCCAAGTCCTCGATCGTGCTGAGGTTGCCGGCGTAGGTGAGCGCGTCGAGCACTGAAACCTGATCCTCGGGATGCTCCTCGAGGAGCAGCCGGCACAGGTTGCTGCCGATAAACCCTGCACCGCCCGTTACGAGAATGTTCATTCGAGCGTGAACCGCGTGTTGGCATCGTCCTCATGGCGGTGCTCGTCGACCTCGTCTTTCTTCTCCCAGCCGCCATAGAGCCTATCGGGGAAATTCAAGACGAACGCCTCGTCGGCGCCGATGTTCTTGTAGGCGTGCACCACGCCCGGCGGAACGGTCACGAAGATCGGATTCGCATCTCCGACATCGAGCGTGATCTTCGCATCGCCATACCCCTCGCGGTTCTCCCAAAGGTAGAGCCGAAACTGGCCGGACATGAAAACGAACCCGTCCGTCTGGTTTGCGTGCTCGTGCGGCCCGCGCGCGACGCCCGCCTTCGTCACGCTCATGTATCCCATCGCCGGCGTGAACCCCTCCGGCAATTCGTCCTCCCGGTAGAGCTCGGTCAGCCAGCCTCTGGCATCGTTGTGCTTGCCGAGGGACTTCAAAACAACCCCCGGCATCAGTTCTTTGAATTCTGCAGACACGGGATGGATTATAGAACGCCGCGACGCACTATCCGCCCGACGTCACCACTGACTTCTCGGTCCGCTCGATCCGGCGCCGCAGGTCAGTCATGTGCATCGCCGTCATCTCGTCCTTCGAGCCGCCCGCGGCCAGCTTCTTGCTAAGACTCCGCAAGTGATGCCAGGCCAACATCCGGGCGTCTTCTTCGATTGCCCCCGGCCTCGCCAAGGCCTGGGTCGACAGCGCATCCACGACGAACCGCTGCAAATCCCGACGCAGCATCCCGACCGGCCTCCGTGCCGCCACCTCCGAGAACACACTGCCGACGACGGTCGAGTACAGCTCCGACAGCGTGAACCGGTCCTTGCTGCCGGCCAGCTTGTACGCGTTGTTCGCCACTCTTTGCGTGGTGTTGGCGGACAATAGCGAACTCACCACCGCCGACTGGATCATCGTTATGACGTCCTTGATAGGCGCGTCGTTGTATGGCCCGTCGGGGTCGCCGCTCAGGTTCACCAGCATTCGGTGGCTCAACTGGAATGAGTTCTCCGAAAGCAACTCCTTAGCGATCAGTTGTATCGCGGCGCGCTGCAGGCCAGGGTCCACAGGAGCCAACGTGGGCCTCTCTCCCGGGTCGCCGGCAAAGTTACGCCGCCCCGCGACGCCGCCCACGAACCGCGTCGCGGAAAAGCACTGCCGCGCCGTCTGCATTATCGCCATGTTAACAACGCGGGTCAGATCGCTGTACGGCCGCCCCGGCTTCGGGTAATTCTTGTCGGCCTTCGCCAAAAGCTTCTTCGCGACCGAAATCGTCAGCCCGGCGTTCTTGATCGGCTCCTTCGAGTTGTCGAACCGCACGACATACGGGTCGAATCCGTCCGCGTTCTCGTCGGTCATGTAAAGATGCCCCGGCAGGCTTCCCTGCATGGCGATCCTCATTAAGTGCGGCTTCTCGCCCAGGGCCGTCTTGCCCGGGACGTCTCTGTAACCGTATTCGATGGCAAACAGGTCGTAGCTGCCGATGCTTCGCGAATAGAAGTCACCCTTGCCGTTCGCGACAGCCACCATGTTCACGGGCACATAGTCCATAACGCTCGCGCTGGTGCCCTGAACCGAGGTCACACTCGGGTTGGCAAGCTGCTCGTTCGTCATGAAGGTCGAGGCGACGAAGTTGTGGCGCAGTCCCATGC
>JACDEQ010000061.1 GCA_013816225.1 Armatimonadota bacterium
GAGGATGATCGTATCGTATAATCCGTGCGATGATAAACCAGGCGCTGAAGAAGATCGGGCGAGTCCAAAAAATCGATTCGCTGATCCTCGAACTCCAGCACAAATTCTCGCTCATCGACCCGGGCCGAGGCGCTCAAGCCGCTTTGGAGCAAGCAAAGGCGAACTTTGAGCAAGCGGAAGCGAAGCTGAAAACCATCCGCGCAGAAGTTGAAGACTTAGAACTTCAATCCAAGTCGTTCGAGCAGAAAATGGTCTCCGAGAAGAACCGCCTCTATTCGGGCGGGGTCTACAACGCAAAGGACGCCGAGGCGATCGAGCGCGAGTTGGCCAATCTTAAGACGAGGAGAGGCCAAGCTGACGACCGGATTCTCGAACTATGGGATCAGGTGGAGCCGGCCAAGGCTGAAATGGAAATCGCAAAGGCAGGGTTCGATACGGCGAGCGCGAAGGTGTCCGAGTACGAAGCAAAGTACACGCAGGTCAGGGCTGAATTCGAAGAGAAGCTTGGTCAGTTAAACGTCGCTCGTACGAAGGAGGTCGCCGAGGCCGATCCGAAGCTGCTTACCAAATACGACGCGATGCGGCAAAAGAGGGCGGGAATCGGCGTGGCGGCGGTCGTCGACGGGGTCTGCTCGGCCTGCCACACGAGCATTCCCACAAAGCAGCTCGGTGATCTCAAGCTCGGCGACACTTTGGAAACCTGCGAGAATTGCCTTCGCTTTATATATTACGAAGAAGAGGGCTAAATCTCAGTAACGGCAGCCGGTGCCCGCGCAGCAAAATGGTCGACCAAGTACGCCCAGTCCTCGGGGTTGTCGAAATCGATCGTCGTATCGGGATCGCAACCGTGGACAATAATGGCGGGTCCACCCAGAATAGTTCCCACCCTAGATTCCGCCTCCGCAGGAGTAACCGTTCCGAGAAAATACCCCGCAACATTGAGCAGGCCGAAGCGCCACACCATTTTGAATTGAGATTTGCGGTTGCCGGCCGCCTCTTCCAATATGGCTAGCGCCGCCTCGACGCCGGCCGATGATGCGGCGTAGAGGCCTCCGGGGGCAAGGGCGCCTCCGCGAAACTTGAGGCCTTTGTTGTGGGCTCCGGGATGGGTCTTTCGCGCATCGGCTTCGGTGCAGAAGCCGGCAGCGAACCACTTCTCGGGTAGAGGATCCCCGAGCCGCCTCGATATACCGGCGATGAAATGCAGGAGGTGCGGTCCGGTTATCAACGGCGAATCGCATGGGACGAAAACGATCGGCCTTTCAGGTTCCAGCCGCGACATTCCGCTCCGTACCGTCCCGATGCTCGAATTGCCCGACTCGGCTACTTCGATCGATAGCGGCAATGGTTGCAAACGCTCCACAAAGCGGCCTTGTGCAGCGAGCACAATGCGTCCAAACCCCGCGTCGACGCAGGCGTCGATCACAAAGGAGGCCGAGGGCCGGCCCCCCAACTCGGCAAGCGCTTTAGTGTCGGCGCCGATGACTTTGGCGAACGCAGGATCGACGCTCCCGCCCGCCGCGATTACGACGCCCCAAGCCTTGGCTAACGCCTGATGTTCCAAACAGCTCGATCCAGCCTGAACAACCACGGATAAGCGAATTGCGCGGAGGTCGCTCGGGCGCTAATCCGAGCACGCACGGTTCTGTTTAGCGGATGGATGAACCTTGACGGGTTCGAAGTCACAATTACTTCGGTGACCGAATCTCCCGTCGTAGCTGGTGTTGTGCTGAAGGTTTGGTAAGCGCTGGACTGGAAGTTGAACAGTTCGATCTTGCGGCTGATCGTAGCGGACGTCGCGCTCGATTCCATTGCAAAGCGAAGTTCGGCCGTCGACGACACGGGAGACGTGCCATCGAGGATCAGCTGGATTGGGCTCTCCGCACTCGAGAAGACGGCGCCCGGCCTAAGCACTAGCCGCGAATCGTCGCTTCGATATAGGTCTGACAGCTGGCCGGAAATGATCTGCCCTCGGAACAGATTCATCGCGGTCGGTAGTACCTCTGCCGGCACGATCGTGTCGAACCACGCTCGGTAAGTACCGACTCGTATGTCACCAAAAAGCGAGCCGTACTGAGGTGGCTGCGGACCTCCGGTTTCGCTTCCTACCCAGCTGTGAATCCCGGCAACCTTCCATACACCCCCTTGCTCGATGAACGAAGGCGCGCCGGAGTCGAGCCCGCCGAGGGTTGCCTCATCGGTTAACGGTCCGCCATCGCCGAACGAATCGACCCCGTTTCCGTCGAAATCGCAAATGAGCCAATCGCCAGCGAGTGTCCCTAGATTGATGTATTGGACCAAGCTAACTCGATTTCGGCCGCGACGCTTAGTTCCGTAGCTGCCGGAATAAGTCCAGCTGCTGCCATTCCAAGTGCCCGTCACGCCATAGCCGACCATCTCCATAGTCTTGCCGAGTTGGTCTGTGCTCCAGTAGATGTCGTACCATCCCGGGAACGTTTGGGTGACCTGGACGAGAGAAATGTCGTCGGTCGGATGCTCGTAGATGGCAATCGAGTCGTACGTTAGGCCCGAGTCTAGTTGAAAGCGCATTTGCTCGTTGCCGGAAGTCACATGGCGCGCCGTTAACAGCCAGTGGTCGCCGACCGCGACTGCGCCCGTGTTGTAGCCGGATAGCGGGCCGATCTTCCCGACCCATGGCCAGCCGGTCGTTTCCACTCCAGGCACGATGGCGGCCGCGACCATGGCGAGGCCGAAGACGGCGGTGGCGGCGATTGCATATCGATGATTCAGACGCATGATTGTTCTCCTGAAAGCTATAAGTAGGAATACCGAAGTTATAGACCCATTTTAGGCGATTTAAGGTCGAACAATGTGCTATCGCTCTGGTGAAGCGGCGAAATGAATTTTATTCATAAACTGGCAATTATCACCAAATTAACAACATTTTTAGGTTCAAAAGTGGCGTGTATTTCGTCCGAATTAACGAAAAAATGGGTCGTTCTGGGGGATGAATTTGCGGCAAGTATTTGACTTCCGAGGATTGTTCCCGGTACTCTTACGGTCGCGAGGGGCTATTGCGTACTCAGGATGGTACACGGCTCTGCGCCACTCACGACATGGGTGGGCAATTTGACCTACACCAGCCTGGAGGAAACGCATGAACCTGCGAGTAACACTTGCGGCTGCCGTGGCCACCGCCTCGGTCGTCGCTATCGGACAATCTTATAGCATTCAGGAGGCCGATGGCCTCGGCGGCAAGTCCGCCAAGACCGGCAGCGAAGCTGCCACCACCGGAAAACTTGATCTGGCTCCGATCTCAACTGCGAAGGCCGGAATCAACACAGAGGGAGTTCTCATTTACAAGAGTCGCGACTCGTCTTCGCCCACGCTCGCGGCCGTCGGCCGCGGGAAAGTTGCCTGGGTGAAGGCTCGCTTCGGAGACTGGTACAAGCTCAAATTCCCGAGCGGAACGGTCGGCTACGTTAAGCGTGAGTTCCTGACCGGTATTCCCTTGGTCCAACCGACCAGCGCCAGGTCGGCTTATATCATCCGCAACGCGGTCGTAGTGCGCAGAGGCGCCTCCACTAAGACCGGCAGGATCGCCACGGTCGACCGTGGCAAGACAGCCCGCATCTTGGGCAGGGTGGGCGACTGGTACAAGCTGAAATTTCCGAGCGGCACCGTCGGTTTCGTACGGCGCGACTGCCTTTCGACCGAACCCCTCGTAGCTTCTAATTCGCGCAACTGGCGCAACGCAACGCGCTCGGATTACTATGCGGCGATCGACGGCGACTCCACAGACCTGATCGCGGAAGCGAAGAGGCACCTTGGTACGCGCTACGTTTGGGGCGGCACCACGACCCGTGGCTTCGACTGCTCGGGTTTCGTTCGCTACGTCTATAGCAGGGCCGAAGGCATCACTCTCCCCAGGACTTCGCGAGAGCAGGCCAGGTTCGGCATCCGAGTTGCTAGAGCCGAGCTTCAGCCGGGCGACGTTCTTTCGTTCGCTTCGCGGGGCGGCTCCCGGATCAACCATTCCGGCATCTATATCGGCAACGGCAAGTTCATCCACGCTAGCAGCGGTGGCGGCCGGGTGCGGATCGATAACCTTCAAGGCTACTACGCAAAGAGGCTAATTTCGGCTCACCGGCCGACGGCGAATCTTAAGACCCGGATCGCGGAAGGCGCGATCGCCGTGCCCACTGCGTCGGCAAACGACGCCAAGACCGACTGAGTCTGGAAGTCGAACGTCCCCCCGCGAGACCTTGGAATCGCAATGCTCGAAAAGGGCGGCCCACAAGGGCAGCCCTTTTTGCTTGCGGGTATCATGATGCGCCGCCGTGGCCCGGTCGTCTAGCGGTTAGGACATCGCCCTTTCACGGCGAAGGTCGCGGGTTCGAATCCCGTCCGGGCTACCACTTCGATGCCGGCTTCCGACTACCCGCTCCTAAATCGGGTTGCCGCTCCGGCGCTTTTCGTGACCCCCCTTGCCTACAGTTGAGGCATTACCGGCAACAAGTCTGGTCGCACAGCGATTCGGCCACAATAGACCCCAATGCAGATCGGGCTTTTCTTGGCGCTTTTCGGTGATCGGCCGTTGGTGGAGGCACTCGATGCTGCGCAGGCCGAGGGAGTCCAAGCGATCGAGATCGGGACCGGCGCGTACCCGGGTTCGCCTCACCTCGATGTGGACTTGCTCCTCAGCAGCTCGGCCGAGCGGAATCGGATCCTGAAGGCAATCGCCCATCGCGGGCTACGGATCTCCGCCCTCAGCTGCCACGGAAACCCGCTCCACCCGCAATCCAAAATCGCCAAGGCGCACCACTCCGTTTTCGAGAAGACGGTGAAGCTGGCCGATGCGCTCGGCGTTGACGTCGTGAACGGCTTCAGCGGCTGCCCCGGCGACGGGCCGAGGGCGATGTACCCGAACTGGGTGACCTGCGCCTGGCCCGATGAATACCGCGAGATGCTGGACTGGCAATGGAACGAGTCCGTCTTGCCCTACTGGCGCGAGCAGGCGAAACTGCTCAAGAAGCACAAAGTCCGCTTTGCCGTCGAGATGCATCCCGGCTTCGTTTGCTACTCGAACGACACCCTGCTCAAATTGCGCAACGGGGTCCCGAACGGCGAATGGATCGGCGCGAACTTCGACCCGTCGCATCTTTGGTGGCAGGGGATGGACCCACTCGCGTGCGCCCGGCAGCTCGGCGAGGAAGGCGCCCTATTCCACTGCCACGCGAAAGACGCGAAGATCGATCCGCGCAACTCTTCGCTCAACGGCAACCTCGACGCCAAGAGCTATGCCGATATCCCGGCACGGTCATGGGTTTTCCGATCCGTAGGATACGGACACGGCGTCGACTGGTGGAAGGACTTCGTCTCGGTTCTGCGGACCGTCGGCTACGACAATGTTCTCTCGATCGAGCACGAGGACGGCCTGATGTCCCCGATCGAGGGTCTCCGCAAAGCAATCGGGACGCTGAGGCAAGCCATTATCAGCGAACCCGCCGGCGAGATGTGGTGGGCGCGGGACTAGACTGCGGAATTGACGAAGCCGACTGCCGACTGACGACTGCCGAAAAGGGGATTGGTCGGGATCTCGACGAATCGCAAGATTGGCCCTCGATAGCCCTTGGGGCTTTATACGAATCTCCCTAACATCGGCAGCGAGGCAGACCCCGGACTGCAGACTGTAGACTTGGGTGACGGCATCAGCCGAAACTGCGAGAACACGCAACCATCACACATGGACACGAGACATTCCCGAATCGCTGATCGCCTCCCCATCGGGCCTGATAATCAGGTCTGTGGCGTCTGCAGCTATCAATGTAAAGACTCTGCGCTCGGCGGTCGTCAGTCGTCAGTCGGAAGTCGTGAGCTTCCGTGATCGATCCTCCCTTTCAACGCTCCGACGATGACATGGAGCGGCCGTCGCACGGGCCCGGACCGTGGGTGTGGTTAGTGGTGGCGGCCATCGCGATCTTGCTTGCGGCCGCACAGCTTTACGCAATAGGGAAAACGCCGGGCGTGACACCGGACAGGCAGCTCCTCGATACGGAGCTTGCCGGGCTTCAGACCGAATGGATGAGCAGCGATCCGCTCGCGGACTTCCCGCCGGTTACCAAGAAATTCGCGGAAGCCGCAGAGAAGCGATTGGGGCGAATCCCTCTGAAGACCCAAGGCGCAAAGGGGGCTCGAGCCCGGGCGAACCTCATACTCGAACAAGCCACGGACCCCGCCGGCAAACCGGACTTTTCGGGCCTCAGCCACAAGGCCGACGACTTCGAATCACCTGAAGCCCGAATAGACGTTTCTGAAAGGCGGCAGAAGCTGAACGCGGCCCTCCGCGAGGTTTATGCGGCCAAGAAACTCTCCGAAGCCCAGGCGAACAGGCTGAAGGAGACGATCGCAGGCGAGAGTGGCTCGCCGTGGCCCATTGTGATGGCCCTCCATCGCGTGGACGAACTCTCCGGTCAAGTCGCTTCCAAGGCCGACAAGTTAATCGCCGCAGTGATCTTTATGGTCCTCATCGCGCTCGGGATCGGAGCGTGGTTCGTTTACGCCGTGTATAGGGGACGAGGAAATCTTCCGCTGGGCATCCCTTTGCAAGGCGCTGGACCGGACGTGGGCGACGGCCTCGGCCTGCGCATGATCATCTTCTTCATGCTGTTCGCCTTTGCACCGGGAGTAGTCGCAGTCCTCGCGCCCCCGAGTTGGTCGGCCGCGTGGACGGATGCATTTGCCCGAGTTGTGCTGCTATTCCTCCTATGGGCAGTGATGACCGTGCCGATGCTCGGGCGGGTGATCAGTTTCAGGGATGTCGGCTGGCGCACCCAGAACCTCGGCAAGGACATCCTGGTCGGCGTCTGGGCTTTCTTGGCGAACCTACCGATCGTCTTAGCGCTGGCCTATTTGGGGAGCGTGCTCCTTGATTGGATTCCCTCCGGCGGCCATCCGGTGCAGATGATGATCATGCAGCCGGGTGCCCAGATTCCGCTTTTGCTCTCCGCGTCGATCCTCACAGCGATGCTCGAGGAAACAGCGTTTCGTGGGCTGTTTTTCCAAGGGTTGCAGCTTAGGCTCCGAAACACGTTTTGGGCCGTCTTTCTCTCGTCTCTTGCTTTCGCGGCCATTCATCCCCAGGGTGGCGCGCTCTGGCCGACGCTCGCCTGGATCGGCGCGATGGGAGCGATGGTCACGCGGGAGCGCAAGAGCCTGGTCCCCGCGATTGTGATGCACACGCTTCACAACGGAACGCTATTGGCCCTGGCGATTTACGCCTTGTGACCACGGGGTCAGCGCCACGCGTGCTATTCTCTGTCGCGACATGTTGACGACCCGGAAAACACCGAGGGCGCTGTCGATGGAATCGCCGATTCGCGGAACGCGGTCGAGCTCGCTCATGATGATCGTGGAAACAGCCTCGCGTTCGAGCGGGTTTTCGTCGAGATGCATATAGTCCGCTAACTCGTCGGTGCGGACGTCGCCGCGCATGATGATCCGGCCGTCGTCCCAGGTGATGATGCGCGGCTGTGCATGCTCCACCTGGTCGTCGAGCTCGCCGAAGATCTCTTCGACGATGTCCTCGAGCGTGAGCAGTCCCGCGGTTCCTCCGTGCTCGTCCCGGATGATCAGCATCTGTGTTTTCTCCTGCTGCATCCGGTCTACCAGCCTTTCGAGAGACAGGTTCGGCGGAACGAAAACTGCGGGGCGGACGATGCTCTTGAGATCCTTCGCTCGCCCGGCCAAAAGTCGAACTGCATCCTGAAGGTGCAAGATGCCGACGATCTCGTCCAGGTCGCCGCCTTCGGCAACAACGACGCGCGTGTGGCTCTGCCTGGCGAGCTGTTGGGCGAGTTCCTCCGTGGAGAGGTTCGCGTCCACGGCCACGACGTCGACCCTTGGGATCATCACGTCGTCGGCCTGAAGGTCGGCGAGGCGCAGCGCCTTCGTGACCATCCGAGCGTGTCCGCGGTCGAACTCGCCGGCGCTGTGGCTCTCCTGGATGATCATCACGAGTTCTTCCTTGGCGATCGCCTGGCGCTCTTGGTTTCGTATGTTGATTCCAAAGGGTCGAAGCGCCCAATAGCCGGCGGTTTCCAGGAGCAGCGTCATTGGCCGCAGAACGAAGAGAATGGCGTTGAGCGGAAGTATGAGCCTGACGAGCATCTTGTCGGCAGTGCGAAGGACGAGGTACTTCGGAACGAGCTCTCCCAAAACGACCAGCAGGAACGTTACAATGAGGAATGCGATCGCGCCAGAGATGAAGTGGAGGCCGAGGCCATCGAAGAACGGCTCCAACATTCTCGCCAATGCCTGCTCACCGAGCCATCCGAGTCCGATGCCCGACATCGTTATAGCGAGCTGGATGCCGGCGATGTATGGGTTGACGTTGGCGAGTGCTTTCAGCGCCGCCTTCCCCCCGGCGGCTCCCTTCTTAGCAAGAGCTGCAACCCGGCCATGGCGGGCCCCCACGAGCGCGTATTCAGCCGCCACAAAGAAAGCGTTGAGAAGGACGAGGGCAAAGACGCCGGCTAGCCGCCAACTGTCGCTTTCCATTACTGACCGGCAATTGTGGCACATGCGCGACTGCCGACTGCCGACGTGAGACTGGCGACGTGAGACTACCGACTGGGCCTCGCGATTGTCGACTGGCCATTGGCGACTGCCCACTGACCGTTCCTACCTGAAGCCGACGAACAACATGGACACATGTTCGGGAACGAAACCTCAAGTCTCCACCGGCAGTCGGCAGTCGCCAGTCGATGCCTTAGGGTACATTTAGCCCTCCCGGGGAGATGCCCGAGCGGCCAATGGGAGCAGACTGTAAATCTGCCGGCGAATGCCTACGTAGGTTCGAATCCTACTCTCCCCACCAAGTCCAAGCCTTTGTAGCTCAGTGGTAGAGCACCTCTTTGGTAAAGAGGAGGTCACGGGTCCGATTCCCGTCAAAGGCTCCACGATTGTGAACCTAAATTACTGGGTATTGGGGGAATCGGGGAAGGAGGAAGCACCCCTACCTGTACCCCTTATTCTTCGAAGGGCGGCGAAAATGCTGGCCTTCCTGAGGCCAGCATTGACGGGTATAAAAATTGGGATGTGCGGAAAGCTATATCCTTGTCCACCGCGGAAGAGCATGAGGCCAAAAAAGGCTACCGCAACCACCAACGACGAAATACTGATCCACTTCTTTATCCGCCCATTCATCGGCTCTAGGTATGTTTTGACGGCACGTCATAACATCGGAGGGCAGCCGTGGTCCGCCGCCCAGAATCGGAAGGCAAGATATGAGTAGTCTTTCTCCAGGAGCTAAAGAGGGTGGGGCCTTGGCAGAATTGACAAACACGGCGAACAGCCGTGGTTTTGCTTGATGGGTAATGCGTAGCCATTAGGGTGTGACATTCGCCTGGTCAATTGCATCGAGAATCGCTTGATCGATTCGACGTCCACGGCGCTGATATCCAATTCTCGGCAGCACCTCCTGAATGATCTCGTCGCTCGTTCGCAGCAGGCCGTCCGATCTGATCCAGTTGATTAGCTTCGCTAAGTCATGGAAGGTGGCTACCGGCGGACAAGCCTCCGTTCGCGCTCTTGCCGTGAATTCGCTGACCGGCCGCGTTGGGTTTTGCGAGGGTGAATCCTCAGAAGCGAAAAGCCCACCGAATTGCGTACCAAGCTTCATCCGCCTCTCTAATCGGTCATCCGAATATGCGACAGCTTCCTCCCAAGCTGCCACAGCGGATTCAATTTGCTGTTCTCGACGCTGAAACCAGTCTGTACTCCAGATGCGATGGAAGCGCCAATCGATGGACCTCAATTGCTGTTCCCGTAGCCGGTCCCGATCCCTTGCCGTCGGTGCTGAATGATAAGAAGCTCCGTCACATTCGATCGCCAACACAAAGTCACCGCTACGTTCAGGATGCATTGCTGCGAAGTCGAGGCGGTATCCCGAAACGCCGTATTGGGGAATCAGGGGAATGCCTCTGAGAGTTAGCGCGTCGCAAATATCGGATTCAAAGGCGTTCATCGGGTGGCCGGTTCCGCCAGTGTCGCCGAGTACTATGCCG
>JACDEQ010000289.1 GCA_013816225.1 Armatimonadota bacterium
GTTCCGGTTCGTTCCAAGCCGCACGTAACGTATCGGCTAGCTTCACAGCCTGATAACCTCTCCTCCAGCCTTAGTGATTTTGTCTTCTGCGGACTTGCTGAACGCATGCGCGGTGACCTTGAGCTTCTTGCTTAGGGCGCCTTGCCCGAGGATTTTGAGGCCGTCCTTAAGGTTGCCCACGAGGCCCTTTTCGCGGATGGTTTCAGGAGAAATCTCCGCACCGGCATCGAACGCTTCTTCGAGGGACGCGAGGTTGAGCACCGCGAACTCGATGTGGTTCGGGTTGCGGAACCCCTTCTTAACCGGAAGCCGGCGGTGGATCGGCGTCTGTCCTCCCTCGAATCGAGGGTGGATGTTGCGCCGAGCGCTTTGGCCCTTCGTGCCACGGCCGCAGGTCTTGCCCAAACCGCTGCCGATGCCGCGGCCAACGCGAACCTTCTTCTTCTTGCTGCCTACTTCGGGCTTTAGTTCATGCAGTTGCATTGTCGTCCTCGGAACTCTTAACTTCCACCAGGTGGCGCACGTTGTGCAGCATCCCTCTAATCGAGGCGCTGTCTTCGTGGAACACCACTTGATTAACTTTATGCAAGCCGAGCGCTTCCACCGTGCGGCGGTTGCGCGGCTTGTTACCGATGGTGCTCTTAACCAGCCTGACCCGCAACTTCACTTTCAGTCTCCTGTTCTCTCGTCTTCTTAAGCCAAGGCGTCAACTCGGTTGCTTCCAGGCCTCGCTGGGCGGCGCGAGTCTCGGGCTTCATAAGGTTCCTGAACGCATCCATAGTCGCCCAAGCGCAGTTCACAGCGTTCCGGCTGCCAAGGGTCTTGGCGAGCACGTCGTGGATGCCGGCAGCCTCGAGCAACGCTCGAACGGCGCCGCCCGCGACGACACCTGTGCCGGGGCTCGCGGGGCGGAGCATAACGCTGGTGCTGCCCATGCGGCCGATGATCATGTGCGGAATCGTCTTTTGCACCACCGGGATATCGATCATCGTCTTGCGAGCGGCCTCTTCGCCCTTGCGAATCGCGTCGGGGACGCTGCGCGCCTTACCGATCGCCGCCCCGACCTTGCCTTGGCCGTTGCCTGCGACTACCAGACAACTCCACGAGGGAGTCTTGCCGCCCTTGTGAGTCTTCGAAACGCGGTTCGTTTGCACCACGCGGACGTCCATGCCGTCCGTGCTTTCTCGCTTACCGCCACCTTGGAACCTTCCGCCTGCCATCTTAGAACTCTAAACCTGCCTTCCTCGCCGCATCGGCGAGCACCGCCACGCGTCCGGCGTAACGGAAGCCGCCACGGTCGAAAACGACCTTGGCGATGCCTTTCTCTTTCGCGCGTTCGGCGATAAGCTGACCCACATTCTCGGCACCCTTCCTATTGCCGCCGACCTTGCTGTCCAGCGCCTTTTCCAGGCTGCTTGCGGAGGCCACAGTAACACCTTGGCTATCGTCGATCAACTGGACGCTAATCTGCTTCAGGCTGCGGAAAACCGCGAGCCTCGGGCGATCGGCGCTCCCTTCGACGCGCTTCCGAATGCGTGCGTGCCGCATACTCCTACTTGCTTTGCTTGAACGTGTTGCCATTGTAAAAATTTCCCTAAGCGGTTGCCCTCTTGCCCTGCCTGAGCTTGATCACTTCGCCCGCATAGCGAATGCCTTTGCCCTTGTACGGGTCCGGCTTTCGAACTTTGCGGATGTCGGCCGCAATTTGGCCGACGCGTTGCTTGTCGATCCCGCTGACTGTAATCCGGCCGATACGCGATCGGTCCTCCTGGCCAACTTCGAAGGTGATGCCTTCTGGAGGGCTCATGCGCACGGGGTGCGAATAGCCGACGTTCAGCACCAAATCTTTGCCCTCGACGGCGGCGCGATACCCGACTCCATGAACTTCGAGCTGTCGATTGAAGCCTTCGCTGACTCCAAGTACCATGTTGCTAATCAGGGTGCGCGCGAGGCCGTGCTGGCTTCGATGCTCTCTCCGCTCGGACGGACGCTCGATCGAGAGCGTGCCTTCCTCGGCGACGATCTTAAGCTCCGGGTAAATAGGCTGCTTGAGTTCACCCTTTGGACCCTTGACGGCGACGAGGTTGTTCTCGCCGACGTCTACAGTGACGCCGCCGGGGACGGGGATGGGTTTACGGCCAATTCGGGACATTACCAGACCTCACAAATCACTTCGCCGCCGATCTTGTGCTTGCGCGCCTCACGGTCGGTCATCATGCCTTTATTGGTCGAAACGATCTGCGTCGCAAGGCCGCTGCGAACCGGGGTCAGTTCATCCGCGCCCCGGTAGGCACGGAGCCCGGGCTTGCTGACGCGCTTGATTTCGCGAAGGACCGGTTGGCGCTTGGAGTCGTAACGCAGATGGATGCGCAAGTTCGGGAACTTCGTTTCCTTCGAAATCTCGTAATCCGCGATCAACCCTTCGGCTTTGAGGATCTTGACGATATCTTCCTTGATGCTGCTGTAGGGACAATCGGTGGTCGTCAAGCGTGCCCCGCTTGCGTTGCGGATTCGTGTCAGGAGGTCTGCGATGGGGTCACTATGCATAATTCGTTTACCAGCTCGACTTGGTGACACCGGGCAAGTTGCCCGCGAGTGATTGCTCTCTCAGGCAAATACGACACACGCCGAAATAGCGAAAGTAACCGCGCGGGCGGCCGCAGATGCTGCACCGGTTATAGGCGCGCACACCGAATTTCGGCTTCCTTTTTTGCTTTACAATTAAACAGACTTTTGCCATTATTCTCCGGCCCGCGCGCGAAATTGGCGCGAAGGCTAATTATACCTCTTAGCCCTCCGACTCCTCCGCCCTCGTCTTCTGGTGGTGCGTAATCAGCGACTGCTGCTCGTTTGCGGGCAGCTCCTCGTAGTGGGCGAACTCAGCCCTAAATCGGCCGCGTCCCTTGGTGATCGATCTCAAGTCGAGCGCATACTTGGCCATTGTGGCCATTGGCACTTCGGCCTTGATCCTTTGCTTTCGTGCAGCAACCATTTCCATACCCATGGGCCGGCCGCGGCGCGTGTTGAGGTCTCCCATAACGTCGCCGGTGTATTCCTCGGGAACGTCGACCTCGACAAGCAGGATCGGCTCGAGGATCGTGGGCTTCGCATTGGAAGCGGCGTTCTTGAAGGCCATTGCCCCGGCCATCTTGAACGCATTCTCGCTGGAATCCACGTCGTGGTAGCTGCCGTCGTAGACCGTGGCCTTTACGTCGACCACCGGGTAGCCGGCGAGAAATCCTTTGGAGAGCACGTCGCGCACGCCTTTCTCGATCGCGGGGATAAAGTTCTTGGGAATCGATCCGCCCACGACGCGGACACCGAATTCGAAGCCGGTACCTCGGGGCAGCGGGTCGAGTTCGAGCCAGCAATCTCCGTATTGGCC
>JACDEQ010000290.1 GCA_013816225.1 Armatimonadota bacterium
GTGGCGGAGTCGGCCGATAAGCCGGGTCCTGTCGTGGACAGTCATTCCTCTAGGCGCATCGTCACCGATACGCTCAAGCGACCTACCCGGAGACACCGCGGGCCGCGGCATCGTCTCCCTATTTGGTCTTGCTCCCGGTGGGGTTTGCCGTGCCGGTCCGTTGCCGGACTCGCGGTGCGCTCTTACCGCACCGTTTCACCCTTGCCTGTGCCGGTCACCCTTGCGAATGCCCGGCCATCGGCGGTCTCTCTCTGTTGCACTTTCCGTCGGCTCGCGCCGCCCAGGCGTTACCTGGCGCCTTGCCCTGTGGAGCCCGGACTTTCCTCCCCGGCTTTCGCCGAGGCCGCTCGCCCGGCCGACTCCCCCTTTATTAAACCCCGGGAAGCCGTAGAAGGTTCGATTGAGGACTGCGGACTGTCGACTGTCGAAGGGATTGGTTGCTGCATGTCGAGGGCGCGGGTTGGTTTGTCGCCACGGTCTTTGCGGCGTCCTCCACGCCTACAACTCGAACCTCAGATCGAACGGCCCGCACCGGGCTTCGTAAGCGGCAACGCCGCGAGATCCGGCGGGACTTGGTTGGGCGGATAGCTTGTTGCCATTACTCTGACGGCAGCAAAGAAGGGAGCGCCGAAATCGACTGGAGACTCGCTTCGATCGACCAGGACCGCCACACCCGCAATAACCGCGCTGAGAGACCGGAGCAGGTCGGCAACCTCGACGACGCTCGTGCCGGTCGTGAACACATCGTCCACGATGAGAACGCGCGATCCCGGAGCTACCGAAGCGCCGCGCCGCAGAGCCCTTTTCCCATTCTCGCTTTCAACATATAGGGCGGGCTTGCCGATGCGGCGCGCGACCTCGAAGGCGATGATGATCCCGCCGGTTGTCGGACCGGCTACCAGGTCTATAGTCTCATGCTGGAAGTGCTCCGCAATCTCCCCGCAAACCTCGCTCAAGACTTCCGGCCGCTCCAGGAGTCGGAACTTCTCGAAGTACGTGTCGCTGTGCCTCCCGGAGGTGAGCAGAAAATGGCCTTTCAGGATTGCGCCGCTCTCCTGCAGGAGCTTGTAGAGGTCCGCCATCAGTCCCCCGTTCTGCTGAACGGCTTCAACGGCTTGACGATCTCGTTCTTCTCGTCGAGGATCACGATTTTGGGCACCATGTCCTCGTCCGTGAACGCGAATGACGCGATGATAAGCCGGTCGCCAACTTTGACGCGGTGGGCCGCCGCGCCGTTCACGCCGCACTCCCCCTTCGGGCCGGCAAAGGCGTATGTCGTAAATCGCTCGCCGTTCTCCACGTTCCAGACGTATACGAACTCGCCGTCCAGCAGGCCGACCGCAGCCATGACCTCGGAGCACATCTCGACGCTACCGACGTAATCCGGGTTCGCATACGTCACTCGGGCGTGATGGATTTTGGACTTCAGAAGGGTAAGTAGTTTCATCGCTCGATGATGGTTTGGGCGGCTTGCGCCGCCGAAAAGCGGAGAGCATTCCGCCGAACGTCATCATACCCGCGCCGAGCCAAACCAACCCCGTCAGCGGCTTGAAAAACAGCTGCACCGGGAAGATTAGCTCGGGAGAGAGAATCGACACCGTGGCGGTCTTGCTGGCGGCGTCGAGCCCCACCAGTTCGACCTTCACGCCGATCGCATCGACCGTAACGCGGTGCCGAATCGGGCCTTGCTCTCCGCCGAGCTCGATCTGCGGATGGACTTCGTAGGTCAAGTCTTTGTAGGTGACCTTCAGCTGCGCGCCGAAGCGCGTACCTTTCATCCCCGGCTCGCCCTTGCGCGTCGGCTGCAGATACTCGACTGTAAAGTCACCGCTCTTCTTGGTTTCACCGGGTTTCAGGACGATGTTCGACTCGAGCTCTGTCTGCGGAGTTCCGACCACGAAGTAGAGGTCGTACAGAAGCGTTCGTTTGATCTCGGGCCGACTCACCGGAGTCGGTTCGGCCTCGCGGAGGGTGTAGTAGAAATTGGGGTTGAACCGGGTGCGCTTGCCCGTGCGCTCGTTGATCAGCGTGAACGGCAGCGTGTTGCTCGGGTGCGTGAACATGTGCGGCGCGGGCAGGCTGCTCAGCATGGCGAGGTAGGTCTGCGACGGCAACAGCGCTAGGCGCGCGGGCTGCGACATCGTGACGCCGCTGGTGTCCGTCTTTTCGAACGCCCGCGAGACGATAAGCCCCAAAAGAAGCAGCGATACCCCGGTGTGGGTGACGAACGGGCCCAGACCGCCACTTCGCGCCCGGAGCCTTTCCAGCGTTCTTGCCCCGTTTGCCACGATAGAGAAAAGGCACACGAACACGAGCACCAAGAAGATCGACAGCAACAGCGGAGGCATGTGGTCGAATCCGTCGAGCGTCAGGCCACTTTTCACCAAAACGAAGGTGAAGACGCCGAACAGGAGGACCGAGAGGAAGAAGATGTCGGAGATTTTGCGCAGGCGCTCGGCCTTCGTTACTGTCCAACCGAGGAACGGCACGACGGCCATCGCGATCAGCGCAGGCACGAATGGGTAAGCCACGATCTGGTTGTAATTGCCCTCGCTGATGACCTCCTTTTCGCGGCCGAAAAGTGCCCCGAAGAATGGCATCGACATGCCCACGGCCGCAAGGATTCCGACCGAATAGAGGAGCGTTACGCCGATCGAAAGGCCCGTCTGCCGGTTGCCGAGTGGCTTCGCGGACGGCGCCTCCTTGCGCATGAACGCGAGCGCCGTTAGACCTACCAGAGTGGCGACGCTTGCCATCACCATGCCGAGGAGCAGCCCGTGCGCGCCCGCGTTCATCTCGGCGAAGCTGTGGACGCTCACCTTCAGCAAAGCGCCGCTCCGCGTAAGATACGTACCGTAGACGAACCAGACGAACGGCAGCAGGCCGAGCAGGATGTTCAGCTTGCTCCAGCCGTGGCGGCTGTTTTGGATAAGTAAGCCGTGGACGAAGACGGTTGTGGCGACGAATGGGACCAGGCTGACGTTCTCCACCGGGTCCCACGCCCAGAAGCCGCCCCAGCCGAGGGTCTCGTAAGCCCAAAGCCCACCCATGGTGAGGCCGACTCCGAGGACGGTCATCGAGATGATAGCGAAGGGGCGGATGGCGGCGGTCCACGATTGTTTGTCTCTGGAAATGGCGGCCGACGCGGTCCAGGCGAACAGGGTGAGCAGGCTCCCGAAGCCGATGAAGATCACCCACGGGTGGATGACCATCCAGTAGTTCATCAGCGTGGGGTTTAAGCCGCGGCCGTCGGTCGGCATGATCATGGTCTGGCCGGGCGAGAGGAGCGACACGTCCTGCGGGCCTAGCTGGATCAGCTTGAACGGCGATTCGTAGGCAACGATCGAGAGCATGGCCACAATCGCGATCGAGCAGGTGACGCT
>JACDEQ010000291.1 GCA_013816225.1 Armatimonadota bacterium
GAGAGAAGTAGGGAGAGAAGGCAGTTTACGAGGAGTTCAAGTCGATTCTCGGCTTCACTCCGTGCCTCGCGTCGTTCACAATCAAAATCGTGCGGGTATCACACCGTGGTCCAAACGATTTGGGTTGCCATCGGCAAAAGACTCCTCGACCTTAGCGCCTATCGTTCCTGCGTCGGCGCATCTGGCCTGCAGGTTTCGACAGGCCACACGCGACGAAACAATTCAGCCTTTCGAGCGCAGAGTCGCTTCGATGCGCTGGATCAGCCGCTCTCGGAGCGAAGGCACGGCGTTGCCGCGAACGGCGAAGGTGCGAACAATATTTATACGGCTCCGTTGCCGCCGTTAGCTCCGGAGAGACGAGCCGGCACCCCTTGGCTTTGCCATTAGTTGCACCTTTCAACGCTTGTTTGGTTGCCCGGGTTCGCTCTTTGCACAAGCCGGCACCCTTTTTTAATGGGCCGACAGCCGGCTGCATCGCACACAATTTGCCCCGATGCTTGCGGCGTTGATGGTGTAACTTCTGCCTTTGAGCGTTCTCGCCGCTCGCGTTTCGGTTCTTCCCGTTTCGCGGTCGGCTTCTTAACTTCGATCTTCTCGCAAGTATTATCGTCGCCGACCTCGAATCCGGCTCGACACGTAATTCGCGTGCACCGGTCGCTATCGGCTCTGAACCCATGGTCGCAAACCAACGGGCAAACTCGGTTTGCCTTCCCCTTAACCGCCTCCAAGGCATCGGCGCTCGCCTTCTTGACGTCGAGCTTCATCCCGGCATGCTTGTTGAACAGATCGAGCGACCGCTGCGACGCCGCGTTCCAGGTGCCATCGACCGCGCCGGAGTTGCAGCCGACACGGCGCAATTCGGCCTGCAATGAACGTGGAAGTTCGAGCGAGGTTAGCTGGTCCGTTTTGTCAGCCGTTGGGTTCAACGCAGCCAGCTTTTCTTCCTTGGCTTTCAGTTCGGCCGCCAGTTTCCCTCCATTGGCCTTTTGATCCGCGGCCAGCTTCGCCCGCGTGGCGTTCGCGGCTTCAGCGGTCTTGAGGCGTTCAGCTTCCTTTTCCGCTGCCTTGGCCAATGCGGCAGCCTTGGTGCGTTCGGCTTCGGCGACTTTTGTCTCCTCGACTTTCTTCGCCTGCTCGGCGGCGATGCGATCCTTCTCGGCGGCACTGGCCTGTGCGGCAGCCTTGGTCTGTTCCGGGGCCTTAGCGCCTTCGATGGCGAGCCGCCTCCGTTCTTCCTCGGCAGCTTTCGCCTTATTGGTTGCTTCGATCCGCGCTGCTTCGGCGGCCAGTTTGTCGCGCTGCGCCTTGGCGAGGGCGGTAAAGAAACCGAACGGATACTTCTCGATGAAGGCATCCCACACCGGCTTGGTGCCAATTCGCTCGGCGTAATCGTAGTCGCGCCGCATCGCAACATCTTGATCAATAGGGGCAACGGCAGGCTTCGCCGGCGCAGCCGAAACAAGGGGGACATCGTCCCCGCCCAGCGAAGTATATGTGTAGGGTTCCTGCGCGTTGTTAGTTGCCTTCAGAACATCATCGCGCACATACCGAAATGCTCTTTGGAGATCGAGACCGGGTTTAACTAGGTGTTCTACCAGGGCCATTGCAAATGGGCTGTTCTTACCGGTGCCTTCGTATGCTGTTGATCCGGCCTTTGCTGCAAACGCGATCACCGTATTTGGACTGGACGGCTCGACCTTGGCGAGGCCGCGGCCGATCGCGCGCGCGGCCATGGTCCGCTTCATATTCTTTGCAAACGGGTTATCTCGGCAGGCATCGAGGATGATAAGCCGCAATCGCTTCGCCGGCTCGACCGCGACCAGCACGCGGTCGAGAGGTAGCGCCTCATCCAGAACATCCGTATCGGTTTCGAGCGTGGCATCGACCGGGATCAGATAGTTGGTGCCGTCCAGTTCGATGCCGTGGCCGGCATAGTAGACTACGGCAACATCCGCGCCCCGGCTGGTGTTACCAAAGTCGCGCAGTGCCTTGCGCAGTTCGCTGACGGTGAGGTTGAGCTTGGATTCAACGCTGTCAAAGCCGGCCGATTTGAACATGGCCGCCACGGCCGACGCGTCATGGACGGGGTTTTCAAGCTTGGCCACGTTCCTGTAAGCGGAGTTGCCGATCACGAGAGCCACGCGCTTGTCGGCCAGTGCGGGTTGGCCCGTCAGCAAAACGAGAAAGATCATCAGGACAATGCCAACCAAGGCGCGCATGGACAACTTCCAATCGGTGACAAAACGGACAGTAACATCGAGTCTGGCGATCACAAACGGTGCCGATCGTACTGTTTGTCCCGAGCCTGCATAAAATCCCCGTGGACGGAGGGATCATAAGAGATTAGCAGAACAAAGGAGCATCTGCTTACCTGCCTAAATGGCGATGCATAAGGGGCTATTACATGTTCGAATGGTTGAGACCCGAGCATCGCGAACGGCGAAAGAAGATCAGAGTTGACCGGAAAAATTTAGAAGCGAGGGAGGCGATTTCTCAAGGGGTATCCTTTTTCAGATGAGGCAGGGAAGCCGCAGTATTATAAAGCCGTTGAAGACATCAGCCGCAAATGCCAGCCGGAAGTCAGCTTCGGGCCGCCTACGTCGGACGATAGCCGGATCGCGGAAGCAACGTCCAAAGCCGCAATAAAAATGGTGCTTCAACTGAAAGAAGCATTGACGGAAAAGACCAGGCCGATTTTCTCACGTATGCATGTGCCACTGTGGCTATTGCCTACCGCCGGGCGGCAGGTGTGTATATTGATAATAAACAAATGCTGGAACTAGGAACGGCGGCTGTCCACTTGCTTACGATGGCGACTTCATACACGTCTGCAGAACGGGGAGAGCCGGCAGCGGACCAGAGCGCACTTCCATTTGAGGAGATTTGATATCCCCCCAACAAGTAGGCCCGCGTTTTGAGCTCGTGACGCGGCCCGCCTTCAAAGCATGCACAGTCACTGGGTCCATGCCGATCGCACGCTCTAAACTCTGTACTTGCAAGAAATTGGATGCGTCTTTTAACCCCGGACATGCATGGGTTTCAAGTTTCGGAACCAGTGGCTGATCAGCTACCAGTCCACCCCCGCCAAACTTATAGTTCAGGCCGATCCTAACGATGCTGCCGTCGTTTCGGAACGTGCCACCGCCGCCGCTGCCGGGAATGACTGCCACGTTCAGGGTATCCCGTCCGAGGTCTAGGGGTACTGCCGAGCAGGTAGAGGCAGAACTCGTTGGGCTGCATTCTGCTAGTACCCGGAATCAAAGCTGAGTGATACGGCGGCCTTTGAAGCGGCGTTGACGGACCTTTTTCTTGGTCCAGACGAACGGCTCAGCTTTGACGTTGTAAGCGTTGATGTAGGCATCGATATGTTCCTGTAGTTCTT
>JACDEQ010000292.1:0-536 GCA_013816225.1 Armatimonadota bacterium
ATTTAAGGGAATGAAGGTCCTCACCGCGGCTTCGCCGTCGCGCCAAAATTCGCTGCTGGCGCTGGGAGCGGTTCCGGTCCCAATCGCGGGGGGCGAGTTGTACGCCGGATTGAGTGCCGGCGTTGCTGATGCAGCGGAGGTTACTCCAAATTTTGTGCTCGCTGGTCGCCTGTATGAGACAAAAAAATACCTTACTGAGCAACCCTTCGTGCCGCAGGTGTATCTCGTTGTGGGTAACCAGGCATCCTGGAACAACTACTCCCTTCAGGTGCAGTCAGTACTCGCGGAGCAAATCCAGATAACCGCCGCGCGCCTCAACGAGGTCGTCCCAAAGCGTGAGAGCGGCGCGCTCTCCGAGCTAAAGGAGCGCGGCGTACAAATCGTGTCGCTGTCTTCCGAAGACCTGAAATCGGTACGTGCGAGCGCGAAGACTGGTCCTTTGGCGGAGCGCGACCGGTTGGCCGCTCTCGGCCTGAGAACGATGGAATCGGAGCGAGCGGAGCCAATTCCGCACAACCGTCCCCTCGACCCGGTCC
>JACDEQ010000292.1:546-3378 GCA_013816225.1 Armatimonadota bacterium
CTTTTCTTCGCAACGGATCGGGCTATGCAAAGTAACGCCGATCCCAATCTGCGTTTTGGAGCGAAACGAGGTGGGGCGGCGTACGGCCTGATGACACTCGACCTTGGCGGCGACCGGCCGAACGCTGGGCCGCCGGAAGGTGTGCGAATCACTGATATCAATGAGCTAAGGAGCGAGAGTGATTTTACGGAGACTCTGGCGCGCGCCGTGCAGACAACCAAATCGAAGGAATTGTTTATCTACGTCCACGGATACAACAATACGTTCCGTGACGCGGCCGAAAGTGCTGCGCTCTTACTGGCGGATATGAAATTCGAAGGAGCCGGCCTTATCTTCAGCTGGCCATCAGATGGAGTGGCGTTGCAATATCCTCGCGATGAAACAGAAGAGGAGGTTAGTCGCAGTACTTTCCTTTCTGTGCTTAACTCGCTCCGCGCCATCGACCGACAGCGTATCCGGCGCATTCATCTGCTCGCTCACAGCATGGGTAATCGCGTCGCTACCGGCGCGCTCGAATTGTTGGCGCTCAGCAATCCGGGGCAGCGGCCATTTTTGCACCACTTGATCCTCGCGGCGCCCGACATCTATGCGGCACGATTTACGCTGCTCATTCCGAGTATGAAGCAACTGGCGGCTAAGACCACTCTCTATGTGTCTTCGGCAGATCAGGCCCTGATTTGTTCTCAACTCCTCCATCAGGGCCCGCGCGCCGGGCAAGGAGGACCGGATCGAATTGTTAGCCAGGAATTGGATACGATTGACGTGACAAGGGCCGAGACAATCTCCTTTGGAGCGACTATTGCGTCTTACCTTCCGCCGGCTGAAATCTTTCGATGGGCGTTTTATGATGTCTGCCGTGCCGGACACGCCTACGTTACGCACAATTTTTCAGTAGTGAGCGATTTGCATGCTCTCGTTACGTTCGATGCATCCCCGGAAAACCGAATCCTGCTGGAGAAGAAAACGACACCGAGTTACTGGTATTGGGAAATGCAACGCGCTGCACGCTGATTGATAGCCGGGGAAATCGCCACCGGCCGGCAGCATCCGTCACTAAAGCCATCGCGCTCCATTACAGTGACGGTGCACCTCATCAGGTTCGACGACAGAGCTCACTGAGCGTGAGGCTGAACTTTAGTTGAGTGCGCTGTCACCGTCGAGTCATCGCCCAAGTTCGGCGCGGCCTTCGTTTGACTCTCCAGCCTGCTTCTCTTACAAAAAATCAGGCTGGAAATATATTTCATAATAAACGACCGGGCATTCGAACTCGGCAGCGCGGGGGATGGTCACCATGAGCAGGAAATGTGCGCTCGGTCTGGTTGCGACAACGCTTGTTGGCTCACTATTTGTCTGCTCATCGGGTTGGGCTCAGGAGGTCACCCTGCGCGCCGTCTCGGCGTTCGCGGAGAAGACCACTTACTCGCGCGGCTTTGAAAAATTCATCGAGCAGGTCAATGCCGACGGCAAGGGCGTCATCCAGATCAATTATATCGGGGGACCCAAGGCGATGCCCCCGTTTGAAGTCGGTAACGCGCTCAAGACCGGTGTGATCGATATCGCCAACACGACCGGCGCGTTCACCACCAACGTCATGCCGGAATCCGACGCCTGGAAGCTCACCGAGCGTCCGATGTCGGAGCTTCGCAAGAACGGCGGCTACGATTACATGGCCATGATCTATGCGCAGAAGATGAATGCCATCTTCCTGGCGCGTCTGGTCGATAACAATCCGTTTCATCTTTATTTGAACAAGCCGATTTCGACTTCCGATCTCACCGGGCTGAAGATCCGGATCACGCCGGTGTATCGCGATTTCTTCCAGGCGCTCGGTGCCACGGTTGTGCAGACCCCGCCGGGTGAGGTCTATACATCGCTCGAGCGTGGCGTGGTCGATGGATATGGTTGGCCGATCACCGGCATTTTCGATCTCGGCTGGCATGAAAAGACCAAGTATCGCGTCGATCCCGGATTTTACACCGCCGAGGTTTCGGTCCTCGTCAACAAGACGGCGTGGGACAAGCTCAACGACAAGCAAAGGGCCGTGTTGCGCAACGCCGCGGACCGCGCAGAGGCGGAAGCAGCGGCGGAGTTCGTCGCCGAGAACGCCAAGGATACCAAGCGGCAGGCCGATGCGGGCATTCAGACCATTGCCTTCGATGCGGCGGCGGCGGCGGCCTATCGGGCGAAAGCCTATCAGGCCGGCTGGGAGGGGATCATCAAGCAAAGCCCCGAGCACGGCCCGAAGATCAGGGATTTTTTTGCGACGACAAAATGAAGCGCGGTCGTTTCGTCGAAGTGAGCTCGGTCATGGAGCGATTGTCCGGCTGGTATGAGCGTGTGCTCGATAGCCTGATGCTGGTGGCGTGCCTGTTGCTCCTGGGCATGGCGGTCATGATCGGCGCCGATGTGCTGTCTCGTAACGTCGGTGCCGGCGGTGTCGCCGTCAGCAATGAACTCTCCGAGGACATTCTCTATCTCATGACGCTGCTGGCCGCACCCTGGTTGCTCCGTCGGGGTCAGCATATTCGCGTGGACATTATCTTGCGCGCCCTGCCGACACGCGCTGCCTGGACGCTGGAATGGGTCGGCGATATCGTCGGTCTCTTCTGCTGTTGTTACTTCGTCTGGTACGGGACCCTGATCACGGTGGCGAGCTATTCGGCCGGCTCGATCGTCATCAAGACATTGATCACGCCGGAATGGTGGACGCTTGCACCACTGCCGGTTGGCTTTGTCCTGCTGGGCATCGAATTCATCTTCCGCATGCACCGGCTTTCCGTGGCCGAGATCGGCTTGCGCGACGACGCGGTTTCCGCGGCTTGAAGCCGGTAT
>JACDEQ010000293.1:0-1116 GCA_013816225.1 Armatimonadota bacterium
GTCGGTGAGCTTGCGAACCGGGTGAGGGGGACCGGGCGTAGGGCTCGTTTTTCCTAACTTCCCGGAGTCTTTTGTCCGCGGCCATTTTGGGAATTTGCGGTGATTTGGGAACGCGCCGAGTAGCGATTGTCATGTTGTCCTTTGAAGTCATCAAAATCAGACGTCCTTTTCGCATGTTTGTGAAGGAATTCCCGAAAAAATCACGTTCTGCGTTTGAGGAGCGAGCGCGACTGCGGCGAGGATTGCAAGCATGCGAGGATTTTACTACGGGCCGCATCAATGGCTCGCCACGATTCGGCCGGCCCACAGTCCAATTTGTTGGATCTCCGTTTTCGGTGGACCTCCTTTACTTGCTCTTGCCGGCGCGGCCATTCGCGCCGGCATCCTTACTCCTCGTATAAAATAGACACCGATGAAGGTCACGCTCGCCAAGTTTTGCGACTACGCATGCCACATCGAAGGCGGCAAGGGGGCGCTCGTCGGAATGTTCGACACGATCGGAGGGTCGCAGTTCCCGCTTATCCACCCGACCTTCTTCATGTGCGTCGAGCTTGAATTCGAGCCCGCAGAGGCCGGCAAGCCCGCCAAAGTGAAGCTCTCCCTCATCGACGAGGACGGCAAGGAACTCATGGGAGTGGAGGGAGAGTTCGTGGTACCCCCTGCGGCGGGATACAAGCCGGCGACCATGTTCCAATCGTTTCGAATCGACGGCATGTCGTTTCCGAAGCCCGGCCACTACCGCCTCGACGTGATCTGCCAGGGCGAGCCCATTGGCGAGGCGCGGCTCTACCTGGTTCAGGCGCAACCGCCGCCGGGTAACCTCTCTCCTCAGTGAGATTCGGGATTTTCAAGGGCCTCCGGAACCGGATCGACCGCCTGTTCGGCAGAGGCATCGTCGACGAAGAGCTGTTCCAAGACCTTGAAGAAGCGCTCATCCAATCCGATGTGGGCGCAGGTTCCGCGTCTGAAATCATGGACGAGGTCCGCCTCCGAGTCCGCAAAGAACGCTTGGAAGCCCCAAACCATATTCGCCAGGCCATTCAAGACGCCATCACCGCCCGCCTTCGCGAGGAGGAGTGCGCTCTCGCGGTCTCTCAAAATGGCCCCACGGTCTAT
>JACDEQ010000293.1:1126-2330 GCA_013816225.1 Armatimonadota bacterium
GTTCCTCGGAGTGAACGGCACCGGTAAAACTACCACAATCGCCAAGCTCGCCCACAGGCTGAATTCTCAGGGCAAGAGCGTGCTGGTGGCGGCAGGCGATACGTTCCGGGCCGCCGCCATCGAGCAGCTCGAGATTTGGGCGAACCGGGTCGGCGTGGGCATCGTGCGCGGCCAGCCTGGTGGCGACCCGAGCGCGGTGATTTTCGACGCCATCACCGCCGCCAAATCGCGCGGCGTGCAGTATGTTTTGGCCGATACGGCCGGTAGGCAGCACACGAAGGAGAACCTCATGCAAGAGCTTCAAAAGGTGGCCCGTGTCGCCGAAAAGGCGCTGGGTCGTGCTCCTGATGAAGTGCTTCTGGTTATCGATGGCAACACGGGCCAAAACGCGATCCGACAGGCCGAGGTCTTCTCGAAAGCCGCCGGCGTGACGGGCGCGGTGCTTACCAAGCTCGATGGAACGGCGAAGGGCGGCGCAATCGTTAGCGTCACCAACCAGCTCGGCATACCCATCAAACTGATCGGCGTGGGCGAAAAGCCCGAAGACCTTCTTCCCTTTAAAGCCGCCGACTTCGCGCGGGAGCTTATCGAATGAAGCTCCTTCCACTAATCTCCTTTGTTGCGCTCGCCGGCTGCGGGAGTAAATCGATAGTCCCCGACGAACCCACATACGGCCTCGTCATTCCAAAGGCTAATTCCGAATGGAAGCGCGAAATTATCGCCGGATTTCAGGATGCCGCGAGCCAAGTCGGGATGAAGATTTCAATTTCCGAATGTTCCGATAACTCCCCGAAAGAGATATTGGCAGCCGCGAGCAAACTACCTCCCTCCGAGGGTGCCCCGATCTGCATTGTTTTCACTAAAAGAGAATCGATTAAAGACGTCGCATTTACTCTGGCGAAAAAGGGCGCGGATGTCATTACGATCGGCGAGGACGACCCGGACACTCGCCGAATCGGCCATTGCGGCGAAGCGTCGCAAGATCTCGCGTATCTGTGGGATATTCGCGTTAGGCAATTGCGTCCGCGCCCACGGAATGCACTCATTATTTTCGGTGACGTTCCGGTCAATCAACGTCGCATATCGGGTTACTTGTACGAAAAGTCAAGAGGATGGCGCAGGTATCGGCTGCGCATGAGGAGCGTAGTCGACGCATCACATGACGACATTAAGTGGGCCGATCTGGTCACTCCCGTTGGAGAGG
>JACDEQ010000293.1:2340-3373 GCA_013816225.1 Armatimonadota bacterium
GAGAGGACGCCCTCGCTTTTATGGTGGGTACCTCCAAGCCCATGATGCCGGTGGACGGCTCTGAGGCTGCCCTCGATCTCGTGCGCAGCGACACCGTGCCAATGGCGTTTATTCCGAATTATTATCAAATGGGTTTGCGGGCCGCTAGAATCGCGCGCGAGGATTTTGTTTACGGCGCCATTCCAAACGCGATTATTTCCATGAAATATAAAGAGGTCGTGAAGGAAACCGTCAAATGGCACCTGGAGGACCGCTACCGGTCCGCTCCGTCGGTCGCCAAGAAGAAATAGCCGTGGCGGCCCATGTCGGCTTACTCACGATAGTATTGCGGATCGAATGCGCTGATTCGCTAAAGGACAAGCGGCACGTTTTGAAGGGGCTTTTGGAGCGCGCAAGGCGCGACCTCCACCTCAGCATCGCCGAGGTGGGCTTCCAAAACCATATCCGCTTGGCAGAGGTGGCCGTTGCTTTCGTCGGCTCGAATCGTCGGACGATCGAACGGGCAAAGGAGGCGGCCATCGCGTTTCTGGAATCGGACCCGCGAGCGATCAACGACGGATGCACTTGGGAATGGCTTTGACGCCGCACATCATTCTCGCCCTCTCGAGCCTACAGTCTTCGGTCTAGACCACCTTCCCCGTCCGAAACACCTCGAGCTCCGGCTCCTCGAACTCGAAGGCGGGAGATAGACCCGCGCCGAAGTTCATATCGATCAGTGCGCGGATAATCGGTTCGTTCATCACCCTCTCCGCCAGATCACGTCGTTTTCATCGGCGATTCCGGCGTAACCAGTTCGACCGGCTTCCCGCTGTACCAATACGACGAGATCGAGTTGGACGTCGACTCGACCGCCGAAGTCTTTGGCAGAACCGCCTCCGGCTCTGCCTCGGTCCACGTTTTAGAGCTCGACTGAATCGCGAGCCAAAAGTAAACCAACCTCCGGGCATCTTGATCCGAAGGCTGGCATCAGGAGAGGGATGAGATGAAAAGCTATTTCTTCAAATGTCCGAGCAAAACTTCGAGAGGCTTATCC
>JACDEQ010000294.1 GCA_013816225.1 Armatimonadota bacterium
GTTTGACGGCTTCCTCGCCAAGTTCATGGGAGACGGTGTGCTCGCCTATTTTGGTTATCCCCAGGGTCAGGAGGATGCAGCGCAACGTTCGGTTTATGCCGCACTCGCGATCATCGACGGCCTCACACAACTGAAGGGACCCGACGGGCAGGCGCTCGCGACGCGCGTGGGCATTGCCACAGGGACGGTTGTGGTTGGCGATATTATCGGGAGTGGAGTTGCGCGCGAACATTCGATTGTCGGAGAGACGCCCAACCTCGCGTCGCGGCTCCAGAGCCTGGCCGAACCCAACTCCATCATCGTTAGCGAGAGCACGCACCACCTGCTCGGAAGACAATTCGACTACCAGAGTCTTGGCGAACAAACCCTCAAGGGATTTGCCAACCCGGTCCGGGTTTGGCGCGTGCTGCGCGAGGCAGCGGTCGCGAGCCGCTTCGCAGCCAGTGCCGCCAGAACAGGTCCATTCATCGGCCGCGTCCAGGAAATCGGGCTCCTCCTTGATCGTTGGCGGTTGGCCAGAGACGGAGAAGGTCAGGTCATTTTTCTTTCGGGCGAACCCGGGATGGGCAAATCACGTCTCGTTGACGCCTTGTTTGAGCGAATTGCTGAAGATCCCTACTACCATCTGATTTTTCAGTGCTCGCCCTATCACACGAACAGCGCGCTTCATCCCGTCATCGGTCAATTCGAGCGATCGGCCGGCTTTACGAGGGAGGATTCCAACTCGATCAAGCTTGAAAAACTCGAAGCGTTACTGAGTGCGACCGACAACCTGAGCGACTCCACCAGGAGTCTTTTCGCCGACCTCCTCTCGATCCCTCTCGACGAGCGTTATCCGCCGCTCGATCTCCCGCCAGCCCAACGTAAGGCGGCGACGATTGCCGCGATCGTGCATCATTTAAGCCGGCTGGCCGAGCAAAAGCCAGTCTTGTTCGTTCTGGAGGATGGGCACTGGATCGACCCGACGACTCAGGAACTGGTTACTCGCGTGATCGATGGCATCGCCACGATGCGCGTGCTCGTTCTCGTTACCGCGCGTCCCGAATTCTTGTCGCCATGGACGGGCCGGGATCATGTGACATCGCTCGCCTTGAGTCGCCTGAGCAAAGCGCAGTGCACCGAACTCATCGCCAGCGTCGCCACGACCCAAGTGCTGACGCCAGCACTGGTCGAAGACATTGTTGGCAAGACCGATGGTGTCCCAATCTTCATCGAAGAGCTGACCAAGGCCGTCATGGAATCTGCGACTCCGGATCGACCTGCGGTGCCCGCCACTTTGCAAGATTCGCTCATGGCGCGACTCGATCGACTCGGACCGGCCAAGGAGATCGCCCAGGTTGCGGCCGTAATTGGGCACCGGTTCTCGTATGCGCTTTTGGAGGCGGTGACCACCGCGTCCGCGGCTGACGTCGCGACGGGAATTGCGCGCCTCGTTGAGGCGGGACTGGCGTTTCCCCAGAGCCGGGCGGTCGAACGTGGTTACAGCTTCAAACATGCGCTGCTGCGGGACGTAGCTTACGACAATCTGCTCCGCGGAAAGCGCCAGCAGATCCATGAACGAGTAGCGCGAGCCCTGGAGGAGCACTTCCCTGCGGTGGCCGAGAGCGAGCCGGAGCTCTTAGCACAACATTTCGCTGAGGCCGGCCTGGCCGATCTCGCATGTAACTATTACGAACGCGCGGGTGATCGAGCCGTAGCTCGCTCTAACTTTGCCGAAGCGGTTGCCCATTTCGAGGCAGGCCTAACTCACGCCAGCCAACTGGCGGAAGGCCCGGACCGGTCGCGACGCGAACTTTCTTTCCTGCTGAAATTGGGACCCGCGCTTGCAATTATGAAGGGTCAGCAGAGTCCGGAGGTGGAGGCAGTCTACGAACGCGCCCACAAGATAGGAGCGACATTGGGCGACGAGACCGGGTTGTTCAAGGCGACCTGGGGCTTGTGGTCTTCAGTCATTGCCGGCCGCAAACTCGCGCAGGCGCGTGATCGAGCCCAGGAGCTCGTCACTCTCGGCGAGCGTGCAACCGATCCAGACTTACTGCTCGAGGCCTTTCATTGCCGTTGGTCCACCGCTTTTTTTCGTGGGGATGTGGCGACCGCATTGAAGGACAGTCGGGAGGGCGTCGCGCGCTACGATCCGGCCCGGCATAGCTGGATGGGCCCCGTGTTCGGAGGTCACGACCCGGGTGTTTGCGCGCATCAACTCCAGGCGATGACACTCTGCCTCTCAGGCTTCGTAGGTGAGGGCAAAAAGTCCTTCGACCGGGCGATGTCGCTGGCCGAGCTACTCAATCACCCGCACAGTCTGGCGCATGCCCTACAGGGTGGGATGACAATGTACCAGTTGGCCGGTAACCACGAAGAGGCCGATCGACTGGCACAGCGCGCGATTGAGCTTGCCGACAAGTACAATTTTCCTCCGCAACGCGCGCAGGCGCTCCTGTTCTCTGGTTGGGCACACGGCGTCAGATCGGATTCCGATGCGGGCTTGGAATTGATGGAGGCCGAATACCCCCGAGCTTCCGCCATGGGACCATTATTCCGATATTACGCCGCGCTCTTAGCCGAAGCGCGGGCGAAATTCGGAAGGGTTTCAGAAGCGCTCACCGTTCTCCGATGGGCACTCGAGACCGTGACCGAGCCCGGGGTTGGTCTTTTTGTGCCCGAACTCTATCGGCTGCAAGGAATTTGTCTGCTTCGCCTCGACTCAGGCAAGGAGGAAGAGGCGATCACTTCGCTTCAAATGGCCGTGGACATTGCCAAGCAGCAAAAGGCGACACTTTTTGAACTCAAAGCCGCCATCAGCATGGCAGAGGCGGCGAGTTCGATGGGACAGCCAGAAAGAGGCTTGCAACCCCTGCGTGACGTCTGTGCCAATCTTCCGGAGGGGTTCGACGCCCCACAGCTCGCGGAAGCTAAAGAACTGCTATCAGTGTAATGCCTGACCAATCCTCGGATTCCCGCATCAAAGCGCCCACTGCATTTTTTAGGAGGGAGCCTTAGCGTCCTATGACGAAGCTGCAGGACTGGCTTAAGGAACTAGGCCTCGAACAGTACGCGGACGTCCTGGCCGACAATGATATCGATTTCGATATCCTGTCCGATCTTGCGGAGAGCGACTTCGAAAAGCTAGGCCTTTCGCTCGGCCATCGCCGGAAGCTCTTGCGAGCGCTCGCGGCGCGGCAGTCTGCCTCCAACCAACCACAAACTGCGAGCGGATCAGAAGTTCCGCTGACCGCGACAGAGACGCAAGAGGCGGAGCGACGCCAGGTCACGGTGTTGTTTTGCGACCTGGTCGGTTCGACCGCATTGGCTAACGCCATTGACCCTGAAGACATGAGCGCATTGTTCCGGCGCTATCAGGACGCCTGCGC
>JACDEQ010000295.1 GCA_013816225.1 Armatimonadota bacterium
TATTGGAGGGGTTCCACTGGCGACTGGTTCCGGCCGGAACCAGCGTGGGGTCGCGATCAGTAGATACCCACGTTTGCGCCTGGCGCCATGGCCTGTGGGCCTCGGTCAGTCCGCTCAGCTGGCGACGATCAGCAAAGCCATGCTCGGTGGAAACCAGCGGGCCCGGGACAATGGTGCGGTTCTGCGGCGCTACCGCACCCCTGCCTTGCAGTCGGCAGTTTCGTTATGCCGAGGAAGTATCGCGCGTATCGCGCCTGCAGGCGCTCGGGGTCATCTGTTAATCAGTGCAGCGACGGGATTGATTGCATCAGGTTGGACCGAACGCGGATGGAGCAAGAAGCGCGATGGTCGCTGGGTGCTCAACCCTTAACGACGGGGTCAATAAATGCTTTCCGCCCCCGGCGCGCCCCCACCGGCAATACCGCTGCGCCCCGAACAGCGAAAAGTGCGAAAAAGCCCTTTGATAAATTGGCGCGCCATTCTGAATAAAATCGCCAACTCTGATCGAAATTACTATCTAATTTAACAACTGGACGCAAACGGTGGCGCTGATCCTTCATCGAACCGTGACACCCGTAGTGCTATCACTCGCCGTCGGTCTCGCCGGCCGGCGGTCGCCGTTCTGGATAAAGCGCACCCGAGTTCGCCGACGTGGGACGGATTCTGGAAGTTAAAAAACCCGCCGCAGCGTGGCATGCGGCGGGCTTTTTGTTGTTGGTTGTTCTTTAAGCGTGATGGAGGTCGGTTGGAAGCTTTCCACCATTGGCGGCGAGCTTGGACATAACCTGCTGGTGCAACCAGATATTCATTGTCGCGGAGTCATTGGCGTCGCCGGAGTATCCAAGCTCTTTCGCGAGCTCCTTGCGAGCGGTAAGACTGGAATCGATATCAAGCGATTTCATCAGATCGACGATTGAGGTCTTCCATTCCAGCCTCTCGCCCTTGGCAGCGACCGCTTTGTCAAGAATGGACGATACGTCCACACTAGGTCCGCCAGTCGAGGCCTGCGTTGAGCCGCCGCCTGAGGTCGAACCGCCGGATGAACCGGTCGTTGCGGCATTGGCTTGGCTGCCGAATATGGCGCCCATGATCTTTCCAAAAATGCTCATTTTTACTTCCCTGTTGCGCAACCTGCCAGGAACGGCGCAGCGCTATAACCTAAGACGGCGGGCACGGTTCCGTTCCAAAAGGACTTCAAATCGCTGGAAGTGAGAAATTGCTCATCATCGATAGAGCGCTTGAGTTCACTTGTCGGGTGCGCAAGACGCTAGTCGATTGCCAGGATACGAAGCGAGCGATTGCGTTTCAGCGGGTTCAAAGAATTGGAAATGAAGCTGATCAGTTTGTTACACGCCGCTTGACCGGTATGCAGCGCGTTTCGGTCAAGCTGGACGGAGGTAGATGGATCTGATTCATCGACCGACGCATGTCCGCCTATTTATCCGTAAAAAACGTCAGCAAGACTTTGCCCTTTGTCTCCGATCAAGCACAGAAAGGTTCGACGGGAGTCCTTCTTACCTTTTTCGAGATAGGCGTCGCCAATAACGATGGTTTTGATGGGCGTGTCTTCAACCTTCGTGTTGGCTTTTGCAACCGTCATCCCGTCGACGTCGAAAGATACGTCTTTAATACTCGGATTGCGCTCTTTCAATGCAATCAGTCCGGTCGACCGACACGCCTCCAGTTCGGGAGTCGCAACTTGAGCCGACAGGTTTCCAACCGGACGCCGAATAGCAGCGCGCGACAGTAATTGTAAATTTTCCAAGGCGCATGTTTTAACCTCCAAAATAGTAAGGCGAGACAAACCTAGTACATCTTATGTCATTTGTTAATTCATGATAACTCGACTACCATTTCGCCGCTGATCGGCTTGGCGCAGCACTTCAACATGAAGTTCATTCCAATAACAGAATTGCAAAGGGGCCCTGCTGGTTGCGAGGAAGAGAAGCTATGAAGAAATCCCGCCGGTCCGCAAGGGACCACGTCCAAAGGATGCGCGAGCGGAGCCGTGAAAGTATTCCGACGCTAGGCTGCAGCTATCGTTTTCTCAATATCGTGCACCGCATGACCCGTAAGGTCTTTGGATATCTCGCCGCGAAGAACTTCCGACAGCTTCTTGTGATAGCTCTTGCGAAGCTCGCCGAGCGTGCGCGGGGCCGCGATTATAACGAGATCCGAAATTTCGCCATCCAGCACCCTCTTGTTGAGCAAACCGGCGATTCCTCCGGCGAAGCCGTCTTCCGCGGCCTGGCTTTCATCGGGATTGGCTGAGCTGCTCTGATGGCTGGCGCCAGACCCTTTGTTTACGTTTTCGATATCTGGTTCAGGCATCGCGGTTAGGGTTGGGCTCGCCTCATCCCCGGTATTGCTAAACAGAATGAACTTCTCTCCGTCGGCGACGGCCACGATAGTTCCTTTGGGCAACAACATGAAATCTCCAAATGTCAGAAAAGCACTGAACAACGTTAATTGATCAGAACGCGCTTAGTTCCGGCAATCGTGGCGTGAAAAATGCTAACAATGACCTCGCAGACACACATACCGACACGACTAAGACTGTGATGTCTGCGGAGGTCGAGCACTGTCGCCCGATTTCGGGAAAACGTGCACAGTCAACTTGCTTGGTCCGATCGTTCGTGTGAACCACGTTGAAGATGAGGCTAAGCGGGAGCTTAAAATCGAGGTCGCTTACAACGCGGATGCTGCCCATGCCGGCTTCAATTACGCGGTCGAGATCGCGGACGGGCAGAAGTCTTCCCTTTCGGCGGACAGGTTCTACCCATTCATGATCAACTGGCTGAAGGGCGCTCGCTGATCGACGTCGTATCGAACGCTGCAGCTCGCCGCCCGATCACCTGGGGCCAGCCTGGACCAGGACAGCGGCGTGTCGCTTGTTGGGGGACCGGAATGAGGCGAGCGATAAGGTTCACGCTGACAGTCTTACGATCTCTTTAACCGACCGCCGTTATAGTTCAACAATCGCGACCTGGCCCGCAACACTGGCCGCGAGAGTAATGCGTAAAGAAACCCGCCGTCTCAACCCGGCGGGTTTTTCTTGCGCGCAATAGGCTGGCCCGGAAGGCGGCCCGACGGCGGGCATGGGGCCGCACCGCCGGGCCTAACCGCGGGGCAGATACGCGCCCGACAACCGCGGCTGTAAAACCAACGCTCGGGCCCAGGCATTTGTGCCGGTGAGGCTGCCGGCTCAAGCCGGGGGTTTTCCGTTTCCCGGACTTGGTGCCGTCTACTTCGCTGCGGCCGCCGGAGGAGGCGGTGCCGGCGCGATCGCGGGCTTAACACTCTTTGATTTTTTGGGTGACACGCCTTTCGGAATTATCTGGCAGGCCGCTGAATGGTCAGCCCTGGTTC
>JACDEQ010000062.1 GCA_013816225.1 Armatimonadota bacterium
GGCCTTCGACTTCGCGCGTGACCAACCCTCGATACATTCCAATTCCGAACTGAATATGGACCACGTAGTCGCCGGGCTTTAGGTCGAGCACCGTGGCGATCGGCGCTCCCTCGCGGAACCGGCGTTGCGGCAGGCGCAGCCGTCCGACCCCGAACAGCTCGGCGTCTGTGAGCAGGACGGCCTTCTCATCCGTCCACACAAAACCTCCGGCAAGGTTGCCCGAGATGAGGTAGACCGTGTTTGGCTTCGGTTCGTCGGGAACTTCGTCAGCCACGATGTTGAGGTCTATCGAGCCCAGTGCGTGGCGTGCCCGCGTGGGCTGATCGGTAGCGACCACAATTTTGAGTCCGCTCCCCCCCCAATTGATTACCGACTGGGCGAGGGATTCCGGCCGGCCGCGGTAAGGCGCGAGGGAGGTTATGTTGATTTCGGTCCTCTCGTCCGCCTTCATCCAATCCGGCATCGCGTTGAGAGCGCTGAGTGATAGGACGTTGGCGGATGTCCCGATTCGATCATCGGGCGCCAGGAAATCATCGGCGGTTTGCGAAAGGGTTTCGCCGCGACGGTGCCGATTCTCAAGCGCGTGGTTCAGGTCTTCGCGGCCCCGTTCAGCTTGAATTTGCAGCTCGATCGGTTCATCGAGAAACACGTACCCCTCGCCGACGTAGTCGAACGCGCACGCACCGCCACCGTTGAGATAAGGGAGGTATAGCTCCAACCGGTCGAAATACGCATTGGTTGCGAGCGCGGCCAAGTCTCCGGCGACGGCATCTCTCAAGTGTTCGGCGGCCTCAGGTTCGAGGTGCTTGGCTTGCTCTTCGGACATGCAAGAGACACGATCCGCATCCGCCAATCCCAACCTCGGCATGACCGGGCGAACCGGCGCGAGCGTTAGCCGCTTTACGTCGACGATGCTGCGTTGGGATTCGGAATCGAAAGTGCGCATGCTCTCGACGAAGTCGCCGAAGAATTCGGACCTAACCGGGAAGTCGCCGCCGGAGGGGAAAATATCGAGGATTCCGCCGCGCCGGCTAAACATGCCAGGCCGTCGCACGGGCTCCTCGCTCTCATAGCCAAGCGCGACGAGCCGCCTCATCAAGTCGACGATGTCGACCTCGTCCTCGATGCGCAGAGCGACGGTTGCAGAACGGAACTCCTGTGGTGTCATCGTCTGCTCGAGCGCAGAAACGGGAGAGGCGATAACGATGCTCGGCTCGCCGCTCGCAAGCGCTGAGAGCGCACGCGCTCGATCCGAGAGAGCGTTCAGCTCCGGCGGCGCGTCGTCGAAGAGCCCGCCCTGACCCGACGGAAGGTGCTTGATCACCCGCTCAGGAACACCTAGAAGAACAAGTTTGGCTTCCCAAGCCAGGGCGCGTTCATAATTCGGGGTGACGATCAGGAAACGCTGATCCTTGAGATCCGCTTTGAGGAATAGACTTGCAACGAGCGGCGCCTGTGCCTCCGCGCAGACGGACTGCCACTCGTGCCTGCCCTTCGGCAGCGGTAGCGGGGAGAGTGTGCGCACCCAGTCGCGAACGTGCATCGACATAAGTCTACCTAATGAGATAAGATTCGGCCCTCCGACGCGTCCGTAAAGAGTATGCCGGTGAGCAGTATTCCGAGCCGCCTCGATACAAGTGTCCAGTACCTCAAGGGCGTCGGGCCCAAGGCCGCTCAGGTGCTTGCGAAACTCGGCGTCGAGACCGTCAAGGACCTCCTCTACTATTTGCCGTTTCGGTACGAGGACCGACGCGATTTTCGGCCGATCGGAAGCGTACGTCCCGGAGAATGGGTGACGCTCAAGGGTAGGGTGGTCAGCCTCGACAGCAGGAATCGCCAGGGCAATTTCACGATCATTCGCGCGGCGATCGCCGACGGTTCTGGAGCTATCGGACTGATCTGGTTCAACCAGCGATGGATCAAGACGCAGCTCGACAAGCACGAAGGCGAAATCATCGTTTACGGCCAGGTGAAGGAAGGCAACTACGGCTACGAGATCGCTTCACCCGAGTGGGAGACCGTCGATCCCGCGGACGACGTAACTGGCTTTGCACGGCTGACCCCGATCTATCGGCTTACTGAAGGATTGAGTCAGAAGCTCATCCGCAAGGCGGCGCTGTCCGCCGTCACGTCCCTGCAACCCAAGGACATCGAGGAGACGTTGCCGGAGGAAATGCGCAAGGCAAACCGTCTCCAGCCGCTGATCTGGTCGATCAAGCAAGTCCATTTCCCGGACACGGAGGAAAGCCGCGTCGCCGCGCGGCGCCGGCTCGTCTTCGAAGAGTTTTTTGTTATGCAGCTTGGGCTCGCGATGCGGCGGGCGCAGACGGGCGAGGAGCCTGGCATCGCGTTCGAAGTGTCGTCCGCGGTGATCGAAGATCTGCGATCTGCTCTCCATTTCGAGTTCACGGCCGCGCAGACGCGCGTGATCGAAGAGATCTACAGCGACATGCGACGGCCGCATCCGATGAACCGGCTATTGCAGGGCGACGTGGGGAGCGGGAAGACCGCGGTCGCGGCTGCGGCGATGCTCGCGGCCGTGCGGTCGGGATATCAGGCGGCGCTCATGGCGCCCACAGAAATCCTGGCTGAGCAGCATTTTGTCAGCTTGCATCAGCTATTCGAGGGTATGGGCGTCCGCGTCGATCTGTTGGTAGGGAAACAGACCGCGAAGCAGAAGAAGCAGGCGATCGACAGGACTACCGACGGCTCGGCGGACATCGCGATTGGCACCCATGCGCTCATCCAAGAGGGGGTTGCGTTCAATAAGCTCGGCCTTGTTGTCGTCGACGAGCAGCACCGCTTCGGCGTTCTGCAGCGAGGCGCGCTCAGGCAAAAGGGGCACGGAAACCCGGACGTTTTGGTCATGACCGCTACTCCGATTCCACGGAGCCTGACCCTTACGCTTTACGGCGACTTGGACTTAAGCGTACTTGACGAAATGCCGCCTGGACGTATACAAATCAAAACGCATTGGAAGCTGCCCGCGGAGCGGAACTCGGTTTACGAGGGTGTTCGCAAGCTGCTCCACGAGGGCGCCCAGGCCTACATGGTCTGCCCTCTCGTTTCGGAGAGCGAGAAGATGCTCGCTCAGGCGGCAAACGAGCTCTACCTTCGTATGTCGCAGATGGTCTTCCCCGAGTTTCGGGTGGGACTGCTTCACGGTCAGTTGAAGACGAAGGAGAAGGAACAGTCGATGGAAGCCTTTCGCCGGCACGAGATCGATGTGCTGGTGAGCACGACGGTGATCGAAGTCGGGGTAGACGTTCCGAACGCCTCGATCATGGTGATCGAGGATGCCAACCGCTTCGGCCTGTCTCAGCTGCACCAGTTGCGCGGCAGGGTGGGCCGTGGGGAAAGGCAGAGCTTCTGCGTCCTGATCGGCGCGGCGAACAATTCGGACGCCGAGGCGCGGCTGCGTGTGATGGTTGAGACCAGCGACGGCTTCCGCATCTCCGAGGAGGACCTGCGCATACGCGGCCCGGGTGAGCTTTACGGGACCAGGCAGAGCGGCGAATTGGAGCTTCGAGTGGCAGATCTTCTTCAAGACGGCAAGGTGCTGCAGGAGGCTCGGCAGGCAGCGACAACCTTGGTCAGCGATGACCCCAGACTGAGCCGGCCCGAACATGCTCGATTAGCCGTTGCGGTTCGCGACTGGGACAGCCGCGTCGCTTCTACGGATGTAAGTTAAGTGCTTGGCTGAGTGCTCTTCGATTCGCTGCCGGCTGCGGCTGATTAGACAAGGGCCCGCGATCATCCCAGAGGCCCTTAATCGAGCCGAAGTAGTTGGTCCAGTGCGAGTATCGCTGCAAGTCCATCCACAACACGTAGGAGGCGCTGTTCGACTGGCCCCTGGCCACAACGGGGCGAACCGCGGCGTAGCCGGACGGCACCGCGAGCGTCGACGACGACCAGGTGTCACCGTAGTCGTTTGTGACCCAGCGCTGAATCTCGAATCTGCCGCCATTCGGCTTGCTTAGGACTACGATGCGTGGGTCCGAGTGGTCTAGAACGACCCCTCCCGAATAGTACGGCTCTGACTCGATCGTTCCGGGCGTCGTTTGCGGAAACCAGCCGCCCCCGTCGGTTATCTTTCGATCCGTCCACCTGCTGCCGTCCCAACGAGCGTAGTAGTATTCGTGGTGGTTTCTTTCGGGAAGGCGGGCGTACACCGCTACGGGATATCCGTCATCGCTGACCGCCACATCCCATATCCATGCCCTGATATTTTCGACCCTGCCATCGTAGACCAGGTCGCAGTTTTCGGGACGCACCGGAAGGGTCTGCACCGTGGCGATCTGCGTGCCGTCGGCTCTGTAAAACGCGCCCATCTCATAGTAGAAGTGATAAACGCTGTTGGTCGGCTCGCTGCTCGGATGGCCGTCGGTCGCCAGGAAGTGCATTCTGGACTTGCCGTCCGCCGCCACCTTGATGTAGGGGCGGTTGTCGGGGTCTGCTCCCTCTTTCGCGAAGAGGATTTTTCCCTTCGTCCATGTCCTGCCTAAGTTGTCGGACCAGCTTAGTATCGGCTTCCATTCGGTGCCGCGCCACGTCATAAGGATCCTCTGCTCTTCGGCCAAGTAAACAGGGTTGGGGTAGCAATAGCCCGAGTGCGGCGGCTCCGCGTTGGGGTTGAGGTTCAGCTTCCGTTCGGGTGTCCAGTTTTGGATGGAGGTTTCCACAGACTCCACCGTTTCCCGCATGAACATATCCGGCCCCGAGTGCTTTGAGTAGAACGCCATCAGGCGGTTGTTGGGCAGAAGGAGCAGGGAAGGGTTTGTGTGGTCGTCGGCCTGCAATTCTTCGCGGAGCGTGAACGTTTCGGGCGAGAGCCCCCAAGGCGCGACTTTCCCCACGACGATGCTTCCGACGTGGCTCGTCCAGCCCGCGTAAATCGCTCCGCCGGCCGCCACCGCCCTTGGATCCGCGAACCAGCACCACACCCCGTCGTCGGTTATCGTTTGATCGAGCTGCGGGTGCAGAAGGAGCAAGGCGAGTGAAGACAGAAGCATTTGGCTGTTGTATCACATTCGGTCGACGCGCTGGCTTGCAGTCAGTCATGGCTTCCTCGGTCAGTAAACGTGAGGACGAGACAGCCGGGCAAACGGATGCGTTACCGTGCTGAGATAACGCATTCCACCTTCGCGGCAGGGTGCCATTTTTTTTCGGATTTTGGCAATCACCGAAGAGTTTGAACCCTACAATGTGGAAGTTGTAGCCGCAAGCCGCTCCGCGTGATCCATTTCAAAATATACCGGGCGAACAGCGTTGCCGGCGAGGAGCGACGAAGGGAATGACTCGAGGGCGATTCGATACTCGCGCACGTTGCCGTTGTAGAACCTGCGGGCGGCGGCGATTCGGTCTTCGGTATTCGCCAGTTCCTCTTGAAGCTCCAGGAGTTGGGAGCTTGCCTTGAGATCGGGGTAGGCCTCGACCCGTGCAAGAACGGTCCCGATTACGCCTGACAGTTTCGATTCGCCGATGCCCAGGAACCTCACATCCGTTTGCCCGGCGACGGCGTTTCGGGCAGCTAACACGCGGTCCAAAATATCCCTCTCGTGGGCTGTATACCCTTTCACAATCTCGATGAGGTTGGGCACCAAGTCGTGCCGACGCTTCAGGGCTACGTCGACGTCGGACCACGATTCCTCAGTTAGATTGCGCAGTCTGGCAAAGTGATTGAAGATGGCGACCGACCATATAAGAATCGCCATCAGCACTGCCACCGGGATCGCAAACCAGAGATAGTTCATATATCCAATGCAGTTCGCCACTTGGGCTCGAAACCACTATCCTGCCATACGTATTCGGGGATCAAAGCGACGAAGTCCTGAATTTCGGCGAACACTTCTCCTATTTCTTCTGGGCTAAAGAAGCCCGTTTGAGTGATAACGATCCACATGTTTCCGAACTGCCAGTCCCTGGGAGGAATGCTGAGCAAATAGTCGATCGCCCGGGGATGGAGTATATCGTAAACGGACTTGACATCCGCTGCAGACACAAAGTACTTGGTATTGAATTCCTCCGATTCGAACGAGATATCGTTCACACCGAACGGGACGGCGACCCGCGTGAGAAAGCCGTCGGGGGTCAGGCGCATTTTGCGGAGGAGCAAAGGAATGCGCATCACCACAACGCCACATTCAAAGTGGCTCTTGTATTTGCTTCTTTTGTCGTCGCGTCTCTGCGTCCGGCATTGGTAATCAAATGCATAGAGAGCGGTCGTTCCATCTTGGAGCAGAAGGAGGTTTTCCAAGGCGACGAAATCGCCGACGCGGAATGGTTCGAAGTCCGCCAATTGGTTTGCGAAGCGCTTGTTGCTGGGCCAATCCGAATCGAACGGCTCAGAGGTCGCTAAATGCCGGCCGGTGAATCCATGCGGCAAAAACTGTATGCCGTTAGATGCGGCGAACGTTGAAAGTGCGGCTTGTCGAGCTTTTTGCTTCTTGTAGGAGTGCCAGCTTGCGAGCACGCCTACGATCGCCATAACCGCGCCAATTGCTACAAGAATCCAAAAGTCTGGCGCGGATAACATCAGATTGCCCCTTTGAAAGACGGGCAAGCGACCGGCAAGGTTGCGACATGTCCCGTCGCCCGTAGGAGCCAACCTGGCGGTCACTCGAGCCTGACGATCCGCGGATGCCGAGCAGTACCGGTTTGCGACTTATTCCGTATCCACAGACGGCTGGAGCTAGAGCATCGACACCAGCCATCGCTCGGGCTGATGCAGGCAGAAGGGCACGCATTTTGCAATGTCTGCGGACTTCCGGGATGCAGGTGATGTCGCTTGCAAAGCTCGTTGGGCTGCGCATCTTTGAAGATCGCTGCCAGGAGGAGCTTTCCACTAGATCGTAGCCCTCACCATCCAATTAGCTCTATTGTATCCCGGCCGTCCGATCGGCGCGATCAATACAACTGAGACCCTCTTTCACCTCACGGGTATATTGAGAATGATGCGGAAGTTGCTGAAATATCGCTTCCCGGAACGGCCGCTGTGGGGTTGGCTCGGCACGGCCAGCGTGATTCCTACCTATGCAGGCATGACGTGGCTGGCGCCGCCTTGGAATGCCATTGCCGGCTGGCTCTACGGCGCGTGCTTTATTTTAGCTTTCCAGGGCTTTTTTTACTTGCAACGCTGGGTCGACTGGAGCGATGAAGGCGAGGATGCCGAAAAGCCATTCACATCGATCCTCGCCGAAGTGTCAAAGCCACCGAAGACCGACCGCGGCGAATAAACATGCCGGTCGGAATCGCCCGCCGTTCAACCGTCCCAAAGGTCGTATCAGCCCAATCAGTCCATCGAAGCCGCCACATTTCGCGGCATGTGGGTCGTCGGGACTAAACTCGCCCAACGCTCGGGTGCAGCGGGCGGTGTTGGTACTCGTTTTGCTCGGACCGAAGCCACCCGGTCACGATTTGGCGTGTTAGCGTTTGTTGCCCCTCCTAGCCTCCGCCGGCTAAGAAATTTTACAGAGGCAGAGAGCCAGCAGAGCCGGGGGAGGTACCGGTGGTCAGGCATTTAGCCAGACTCGCGGGTATTGGTGAAATGGCGTACTTTTGTTCGCTTACCTTGACATGAACCCTAACCTAATGTTAGTATTTAGTTAACGGGGGGTTTCCGATAGGCGACGGCTCGGTGCGTCGTCCACTGAATCTCTCTTGAAACAATGGAGGTTCACCAAGTGACCAAGAATGGCATTCTCGCGGTAATAGCGGCTCTTGCCCTGCCCACGCTCAGCATGGCGCAGGACGACATGATCGTGACCGGCCCCCACCAGGGCGCGGTAACCGGCAACATCTCCGGAAGCTTCACCAGCGTAAGCGGTTCCGACTCGTCCACGTTCAGCGTATTCGGGTCGTACTTCTTCAGCGACGTGTTCGAGGGTCTCGCCGGCCTGACTTATGTCAGGGTCAGCGGCAGCGACTCGACCGGCTTTGCGCTGGGCGGCAACTACTACTTCATGCGCAATATGTCGGATCCCAAGATGCACCCCTATCTGGGCGTGCGCTGGGTGCGATTCGATAGCGGCGGTGGCGATGCCGATGGCTTCGCCGGGGCTCTCGGGCTTCACTACTTCATCCGTCCGAACATCTCATTCACTCCAGAACTGCAGATCGGCGATCTCGATAACGAGAGTTTCACGACCCTCGGGTTCGGCTTGACCATGTGGTTCCGCTAAGGCTTAGCGCCTAACAAATAGCACCCGCCGGACCCTAGCCGGCGGGTGCCTCTTCAAGGCCTTAAACTGTAGACTGCCGATGGCTAGCGCTCTTCGATCGGGACGTAGGGGCGAAGGGCTTCACCTTCGTAGATCGCTTTGGGCCGGATGAGGCGGTTATTGTCGAGCTGCTCGATGATGTGGGCGCTCCAACCGGTGATTCGGCTGACGGCGAAGATCGGCGTGTAGAGCGGAATCGGGATGTCGAGCGAATAATATGCGTAAGCCGCGGGGAAGTCCACGTTGGGGAACAGGCCCTTCTCCTCCTTGAGGATACGCTCGATGATTTCGGCCATCTCGGCCCACTTTTCGTTTCCGGTGCGGCGGGCAGCTTCTTTGCCCATCTCACCCATAATTCCGGCGCGGCTGTCGCTGATCCGATACTCGCGGTGGCCAAAGCCCATGATCTTCTTCTTCTCGGCGAGGGCGGTGCGAATCCACGGCTCGGCGTTCTCCACGGTGCCGATCTCCTGGAGCATCTCCATCGCCTTCTCGTTTGCGCCGCCGTGCAGGTTGCCCTTTAGCGTGCCGATCGCGGAGACGATGCCGCTGTAAATGTCGCTCAGTGTCGCAACGGTTACGCGGGCTGCGAAGGTGGAGGCGTTGTACCCGTGCTCGGCGTAGAGCACGAGGGAGGTGTCCATGGTCGAAACCGTGAATTCGTCGGCCTCCTTACCGTTGAGCATATACATCAGGTTTGCGGCGGCGTCGAGGCCGCCTTGCGGCTGCACGACCGTTTCTCCATGCGCTATTCGCCAGCCGTTGGAAACGAGGGCTCCCATCTTTGCGGTTAGACGAACGGCCTTTCGGACGTTGGCGTCGTGGTCGGTGGGTGAAGCCGTGTAGTCGGGGTCCCCGCCCGCGAGAGTGGCCACGCCGACCTTGAGCTGGTCCATCGGGTGGGCAGTCTTCGGTACGTGCGACATCGCGTTGTAGACGTAGTCCGGCACGTTACGCTCGGCGGTCAGGTCGGCCCTGAAGTCGCCAAGTTCGCCCTCGTTCGGCAGTTTGCCGTAGATGAGCAGGTAGGCCGTTTCCTCGAAGCTACCGTGTTTTGCGAGCTCGTGAACGTCGTAGCCGCGGTAAATGAGGCGCGACTTTTCGACGTCGATATCGGATATCTTCGAAATGCCCGCGACGACGCCTTCGAGGCCGGGACTGTACTGTGATGTAGCTGCCATGGAGTATCTGGATTGTACCCGGGGGTTGGCTGCGACTGGCTTGGCCTACTCCTTCGACAGTTCCTCATCCAGCCTTTCGTAAGCTGGATACTCGATAAGGTCGTAGAGTTCCGTGCGTGTCCGCATGTGGTCCAGGAAGCGTGCTTGAGTGCCCTCAGTTAGCAGCGTGACGTACGCTTCGCCGACCGATTTGAGCATTACGCGGAACGCAGTCATCGGGAAGATCACGATTTCGTAGCCGATCGACCCGAACTCGGCGGCGGTGATCAAGGGTGTTTTGCCGAACTCGGTCATGTTGGCGAGCAGTGGGCCTGGGACGGCTTCGCGGAACTGTTTGAACTCTTCCTTCGACGAGAGGCCCTCGGGGAAGATGCAGTCGGCCCCGGTGTCCACGTAGGCCCTGCCGCGTTCGATCGAATCGCCGAGGCCGTTCACTCCGCGCGCGTCCGTCCTGGCTATGATGAAGAAGCTGTCGTCCTGTCTGGCTTTGACGGCGGCTGTGATC
>JACDEQ010000063.1 GCA_013816225.1 Armatimonadota bacterium
GTTCACGAACCGGGCGAGATTACCGCGCGCGGTAACCTCGACTACGGTGTCGCTCGTCGTCGTGTTTCGCGTATCCAGCGTCTCGAACGCGCTGGTCGTAAAGTTGTAAAGGTCGACCTTTTGGGTCAGGGAGGCGATGCTGCCACGGGTCTCGGCCGTGAACGTCATGAGCCTTGGCGTCGTGGACGGGGCGGTCGCCTCCATGACGAGCTGGATCGGGGGCTCCGAGGTGGAGAACACGGCTCCAGGGCGCATCGTGAGGCGATCGTCGTCGCTCGAGGCCAGGCTCGCGAGGTTTCCGTTGAGGACCGTTCCTCTGGCCATGGTATAGGATGTCGGGGCGATCACGCGGGTAACGGCCTCGGTGACGTCCCAAACGAACAGCCCGCGATTGATATCGCTGCCGATAACCGTGCCGCTCGGGAAGAACGGGTAGTTGCTCCAGAGGCCTGCGTAGCCCGTGTCGTTCGACTCGGGATATGTGTCGAACCAACCGACCTCGGTGGGAGCCGTCGGGTTGTCGTTAGCATCGAAAATGCGAAGGCCGGACTTGTAGTTGGATTCGTAGATGAAGCCGTCCTTGACGTACAGGTTGTGGTCGATGGTATGTATTCCGGTCGTGAAGGTCGTTACGTAGGATGCATTCTCGAGGCTGCTCACGTCGAACAAGATGGTTCTCGACGTGTAGCCGAACCAGTCCTCATCGAACTCATCGTCCATGTACAGGTACTTGAGATCTTCGCTGAGCCAGGCCTGGTGACAGTAGCCGATGTCGGGGTAGGTGACGCGCTTGATCAGGAAGGGGGCATTCTTGTCCGTGACGTCGTAGATCTCCACGCCACGATCGGTGCCGCAGCCGAAGAAGATCTGGCGGCCGGCGTATGGCCCGGATGTATAGGTGTGGACAATGGTCTCGTGGATGTAATCGCCTCCGGTTAGCGAGGCAACGCCGACGCGCTGCGGGTCCGCGGGGTTGGCCAGGGTGAAAACGGTAGTTGTGCCGCCGCCTTCGTTCGAGCCGCAAGTATAGAGGAAGCCGCTCGTCTCGTCGATGTGGCAAGTGTGGCTTCGTCCGACGGAGGTGATGGTTCTAACGAGGGTCACCACATGATTGTCGATGTCCGACATATCGATGACCTGGATGCCGCTGCCGCTGGCCTCGGTCACCACGTAGGCGTAATGGCCGTAGACCTTGATGTCCGCCCAAAGGATATCCGTATGCGGGATGGATGCGAACCAGTCCGACTTGGCCGGGTCGGTAATTTCCACGAACGCGACCTTGTTGCTAAGGCCCATGATTGCGTATTCACGTCCGGACGGCGATACATAGCCCCAGCACCCGTTGCCATTGCTCGCGCCGAACGTCGCAAGGTCGATATGGGTCTTCAGTGCCACCTTACTAAAGGTGAATTGGGAGTGCGCAGGGACAGCCGCAAATCCGATTGCGGCACACAAAGCGACGGGCAGAACCCTCTCTACCAGCTTAGACAACATGACACAGCCTCCTATAGGTACGAAATAAGTCTCGGCGTTAGAACGATCCAGAGGCCGTGATAGTTCGCACGGCCGCCGATTTCCGGAGAAGCATGCCCGGGCCCCTCCGGAATCGGTAGCCCGTTATATTGCGCGCCTGCCGCTCAGCAACTGGACCACGATAACAACGAGGGCGATGACAAGCAGGACATGGATGACGCTGCCGACACTGAAAACGCCGCCGAAGCCGAGTGCCCAAAGGATCAAAAGAATTACGGCGATAGTCCAAAGCATTTGTTAGCCTCCTGTTCGTGCGCGTCTGCGCACTAACTACACCATACGCCGAATAATGGCGATATGAACCATAGTAACGTTCCTTTTAAACCCAAAGATTCATTGAACCGTAGTATCCTTAACCGTGAAGAAAGTGATAACAATGAGGCAGATATCGAAGATCGCGGTGGTTCTGCTGGCTTGCTCGGGTGTAAGAGCTCAAGACGCGGACCCCAAAGTAACCTATTCGACGGTGGCGGTGCCGGTCAAGCGCGCAGTTGCCGACCTCGCCAAGGCGACGGGCGCAAAGATAGACGTGGCGAGCCAGGCGGCCGCCGAAATCGTGATTATCTTCGTGAAGGACGTTCCGCTTTCGCAAGTCATGGCAAAAATCGCCAAGGTGACGTCAGGCGAGTGGGTAAAGGACGCGGAGGGCATTCAGTGGTTGAATTATTCGACCACCGCTCTACAGAAAGACCGGCAAGCCGAGGACGACAAGCGCGTGGCCGACGTCACAAAGTCCCTCAAGCAGATGGCCGATCGGCTCGTTCCGGTTCCTCCCACACAGCCTGCAGGAAGCGGAAAGCCGGACGACGAAGAAAAGCAACCGCCGCCACTATCGGGGATATCAAAGGCGATTATCCGGATCAGTTCGATGTTGTCGCCGGCAGCGATCGCCTCAGTAGATGATGGCGAGCGGCTCGTATTCGCGAGTGCACCGACGCATATGCAGCGGCCTCTGGGCAACATCGGTTCGATCATCGCGGATCTTGTGCAAGAGCATAACGCAGCGGCTCTCGAGCGCGAAAAGATAGAACGCAAGTCGGAAGAAACGAACCCGAAGACCGTCGAGCAAAAGAAGGAAGAAGAGGATATGCGGCGAACCTGGGGTCGTTTTGACCGCCAGAACTACGACAAGCCGATAACCGCACCCATTGCGAAGGTCCTGTTCATTGTTTCGAAGGACGGGTTCGGCTTTTTTGGTGGCGGTGCGACCGTCGAACTGAAGCTGTTCGACGGCGAAGGCAAAGTCGTTCTGTCTGGACAGGACTCGCTCGGCGTGGGGTTAGGCCCGATGGGAATGATGGCCGCCAGTGCTCCTGAAAACGCCCAAGCGGTGCAGAAGCCAGGACCGACAAGCCCGCCCATCGAGTACAGCGATACTACGAAGGAACTGAGCGGCTTCTTCGATTTCTCTGGCGGAGCCGATGATTGGGCCGCTAAGAAGCCCAGCGAAAAGCTCCTCGAGAAACTGCTGCGCCCAGACCTCTACGACCCGCTATCGTTCCAGCAATCGGAAGCGCTGCTCGCCGTTGCGAAGGCTAAGGGCGTCAACCTCATAGCGAATTTGCCCGACAACGTTGTTTCGTTCATGGACACGTTCAACGCAAAGGGAAAGGCGACGGTCGATGACTATCTCGAGGACCTGAAAAGCGGCGAAACGGTTACGATCGACACCGCCGACGGTTGGATGACGGTCAGACCCGCCTCTCCGGCAAAATCCAGGGAGCTACGGGTTGACCGTTCTGCCCTGGCCGCTTTGATCGGCGCGGGACACGCGAAAGGCGTCCCGTCTCTCGACGACCTTGCAGCGTACGCGATGAAGTGCGAACAGCCCAGTGAGACCCCGATTGTCATGCCCTATGTGATGATGTTCGCTCAGCACGCCTTCAACCAAGGCATGCGCGGGCCGACCGATTGGAACATGCTTCGCTTTTATGGCCAGTTGACGCTGGCGCAGCGAGAATCGCTTAAGGCCGGCTCGCAGCTATCCATGCGGTCACTGCTGCCTCAGCAGAAGGAGCTTGTGACGAAGATGGCCTTCGGCTCGCCGCCTCAGATCAAGGTCGAGCGTCCGGGCGACAAGCCGGCGGACGAAGGCGGATTCATGGAGATGATGAGCCGATTCATGCCATCCGCCGTTGTCGATTATAGGGACGAACCGACCGAAGTGATGCCGAGCGGCTTGCCTGCCGACGCCTACGTGACTTTGAAGCTCACTGAAGACAACGTGGTAGTGCCCCAGTCTGCCGAGGGCAAGGATATCGCGATGTTCGGAGCCTTGGGTACGGACGAACTCGCGATCTTTCAATATATGAAAGAATCGCCCGAGTTCGGCGAGATGGGCGGTATGATGCCGCAGATCGACCGTGTGCGGCTGGGGAGCCGCAAGGTGCTCGATTTCACATTCCAGCTGGGCCAGGGAGTGAGTTTGAAGGAGACGCTGCTCGACGACCATCTTCCTAAGGACTCGGCAGCGATTTCCACTGGCGCTCTACCGGCGGCGTTTCAGGCGCGAATTCGAAAACGTGTCGAAGCCTTGAAGAAGACGAAGTTGCCGTGGTTCGGCGGCCACACCGATCCACCCAAGCATCAGGTGCCTATACCCGTCGAATCTCCAGGAGCCAACAATTGATGACTCGACTTGCTGCCGTCGTCCTCTTTGCATGTTTTGCACTAGCCGGCAATTCGCAGGAAGCCGACCCGAAGGTCACATACTCGACGGTTGCCGTTCCGGTTAAGCGCGCCGTCGCCGAGATCGCCAAGGCGACCGGCGCCAAGATCGACGTCGCCGGGGAGATTACGAACGAGGTCGTCATCATTTCAGTTACCGAGGCGCCGCTTTCAGCACTCATGGATCACCTGGCTGTAGTGACGTCGGGAGAGTGGTCCACCGAAGGAGGCGTTCGTTGGTTGAAGTACTCGAAATCCACCTTCGAGAAGGAGCGCCGAGCACGAAGAACAGCCAGGTTGGCCCGCATCGTCGCCGCCCAGAAGTCGATCAAGGAGGGGCTTCCAGCCTTCGACAAGCCAGATCCGCCGAAGAGTGAAGACGCCGATTCGGACGAAGAACCATCGCCTAGCCCGGTCACAAAGGCGATTTACAGGATCGTCGCTCTAATGGATGCCGAAGCCCTGGTGGACGTCGAAAAGCGCGTGGTTTTCTCGACCGGACCCACTCGGATGCAAAGGCCGCTCCCGAACGTAGATCGGATCATTTCGAAGCTCGTGGCCGAACACGATGCCCAGGTCGCCGAATTGCAGAAAGAGCAGCAAAAGGCCGACGATCTCGACCCGAAGACGGTGGAGGAAGAGCAGCGTGAGCAGCTTTGGAATCGGCTGTTCGGCGCAGACAATAGCCTGCAGATTGTAGCCGCGCCAGTTGCGAAGCTCTTGCTTGCAGCAACTCGCGACGACTTTCCAGATGACGGAATGGGCATCACCTTTCATTTGGCCCTTTTTGACCAGGAAGGAAAAATCTTGTTGTCGGGCTCGGAGGTGGCGCTCGCGTACCCAGAAGAGCCACCCGACGCCACGAAACCCGTGGTCCACAGGGTCGACCACCCGCTCGATTTCAGTCCTCTTTCAATGGAACGTCATGAGCTATTTTATGGACGGTCACGCTTAGCCGCCGAAATCAGTGGACCGCTGCTAGAGCGTCTCTTGCGACCCGACGTGTACGACCCGCGATCATTCATGGATTCCGAGGCTCTGCTCGTCGTGGCAAGGGTGAAACATGTGAATGTGGTGGCGAACCTCCCCGATGGGATGCCTGAGATGCGCTTGTTCGGGCCTATGACAGTGGAAACCCACCTCGCCGACTTACGGAGCTCAAGTGATGTCCTGGAAGTGGACGAGTCCGAGGACTGGATCGTGATACGGCCCGCCGACCCGATTGCCGCTCGAGACGTACAGACGGACCGACGGGCACTCGCCGCTCTTGCGAAGGCGGCCAACGAAGACGGTTTGGCAAGCCTCGAAGGGCTCGCCGCATATTTCTCGACTTCGTCCGAGCGGTCGTTTTTGGATAGTAACTACGTGCGTCTGTTTGCACGCAATTTGTTTGGCCAAGACTGGGAGTTCCTGCGGCTATATGGGTTGCTCTCATCTGGCCAGCGGGAGCTTCTGCGGGCAGGAAAACAGATTCCGGTGCGTTCACTTTCGACTGCGCAGAAGGAGCTAATCACAGACATGGTTTATGGCGCATTGCGCTATGAGGTCGAGCGGCCAGGGATTCTGCAGTTTAGCGAATCAGAGCTTATTACCGTGGCCGGATTGGGCAGAGCATGGCCGGAGTTGGACTACCATGATGAGCCAACGGAGCTTATGCCTGCTGGCCTACCACCTAACGCCACTGTAAGCATGTCAGCGTCCGAAGAAGGGGTTTTCCTGCCGTTGGCCCGTCAAGGGGAAAAGCGCACGTTCCGTGGGCCGATGAGCGCGGACGATATAGCGGCCAGAATGTACCAGTCTGAGCGATTTACAGCGACCACACCACAAGCCGCAAACCCCGGAAAAATGGGCAAGCGAACGGTTCTAACGTTCGAGATTCACCTCATGCCCGGGGCGATGATCAAAGGGTCGCTGTACGAGGACGCTTACCCGAAGGATGCGCCGGTCACCACGTGGGATACGTTGCCGAAGGAATTCCTCGAGAGAGTCAAGCATAGGGTGGAAGCCATGAAGTCCTTAGCAAAGCTACTGTACGGCGACGAGCGGGGCCCCTATGTACACGCTCAACTGAAAGATGGTATGGCAGAGGAATGAAAACTGAAAAAGCGTTACCTAACATGTTCCAGCAGGCGGGGCAGGTCAATGTGGGGCAGCAACATGTAAATGTGGGCGAGGTGGAAGGCAAGTGACGAACGCGTCCGCGGGCACCGGCGCAAAACGCTGTGAACCGCGAAGGGCAGCCGCTTTATAACCCCGGCTGCGCCCTTTGAAGACACTTTTGAATTATGGAAGGCAGTTTGCGAGTCGTGGAAGTCGATTTACGATGTTTGGATAGCAACTTCTAGCCTGCCGCGGGGCGCATTCTTCGATCCCCAGGAGCCGCGCATTCACTCCACGCGCCTCCGCCGCGCGTTATGGAATATTTGGCGTCACATCGGCGCTAATGAAGTTTTTTGCGCGATTTCCGCGATTCTCCTGTCACAGTTTTCCGTCCACCTGCCAATTAAGTAGTGAACGTACATGGAGTTCGATTTTGAACTCCCTACTTTGTTCGACGGAGGTTATGAAAAATGAGAACTACGAAACTCTTGAGCATGGCTGCAATGGTCACCGTCCTCGCGGGCGCCGCAAGCGCTCAACTGATCTATGGCAATGGCCCGCCGGACCAGCAGAACGGCAACGAGATGACGCAATGGCTCCAAGCCGAAAACTTCAACCTGTCCGGTAACTCCACGTTGGGTTGGATCCGCTTCTGGACTATCGAAGTCCCCAATGCCGCTTACGATGGCAACGTCGACTGGTTCGTATTCGACAATAACGGAGGAATCCCCGGCAGCATCGTCGACAGCGGCTCCGTGTCGAACCCCTCGAAGACGTTCCTGCAGTCAGGAATCCTCGGATCCTTTGACGAATACGTTTACGATCTGGACATCGCGGACGTGAACCTTACGGGCAGTACCGACTACTGGTTGGGTCTGCACATTAATGCCGACTATGGCAGCCGGCGAGACATCTACTGGGAGAGCGGCGGTGGAAACGCTCCAACCGGCCAGGAGAGCGACGGAGGCACGATGAACAACTGGTCCGGCAACGGGACAGAACATGCATTCGAGCTGTACGGTCCCGTGCCGGAGCCGAGCTCGCTCGTCGCGCTCGGCGTTCTCGGGGCTTTGATGCTACGACGTCGCAAGTAGTTCGCCTATCTTTACGCAAGGGTCCGCCTGGGCCCTTGCTTCTTTTTCGTTTAGTGCTTTGCTCGCAAAATGCGCGATGACCTCCCACATCACCATGCGGTCGACCTCGTTGTATTGCCGACTGCCTTCATCAGATCGAGATCGCAAGTCGACAGTAATGGCCGGATGAAGGTGTTTAGCAAGCTGACCGGGCAGCTCGCCCTCATCTACACAGAGCCGGTGAAAATATGCAGTGTCGCCTACTCGCCCGTCGTTAGCATGTTCGCATAAGAAAGCAAAGAGCAAGCGGCCCGTGCGGCGTCGCGGCAGCTATCAGTTACTGGGCATTCTCCCTTGGGGGTCATGACGCTGAAAAGCCCGTGAACATCGACGCCGAATTGCGACACTAAGGTGTTAGTAGTCACTGGAGGTTATCAAATGAAACTCGCTATCGCAGCGCTCACCGCCTTCGCAATATTCGGCTGTTCCAAGAGCCCGCCAGCCGACCAAACCCGCGCCATCGGTGGCCTGAAGGGATACGCCATGGGCGAGCCCGTCACATACGAAAACGCAACCTTCGTCCCCGTTATCAGCACCAAGCCCGAACCCGACAAAGTGGTGGATGACACGATCACCCTCACCGAAGCCAAGAAAAACGGCTGGGTCGAAATAATCGAATTGCCCGGCCAAGAGCAGGTCAACCTGCTGAAGGTGCGCAACAACGGCCCGAAACCGCTCCTCCTCCTCAGCGGGGAGTTGCTTCTGGGTGGTAAGCAAGACCGCATCATCGCCAAAGACACTATTGTCCCAGCCGGCGAAACCAAGGACGTCCAAGTCTTCTGCGTGGAGCATGGCCGCTGGGATGGCGCCAGCGAACGGTTCGATTACGGCGGAACCATGGTCCCCGACAGGGCTCGCAAGTCTGCTCAATACGAAGACCAGGAAGCCGTTTGGGAAGACGTCGGCCGGAAGAACCGGTCCGTTAGCGGCACGGGGAGGACATCCAGCTCGCAGTCCTCGAGCATCCGCACATTCCTCGACGACAATGGATTGCAGAAGAAACTGAAGTCCGGGGTCGATTTCGTAAGCGCGACGCTCGCGCAGCCCAACGTAGTCGGCGTAGTCTTCATCCTGAATGGTGAAATCAAAACGTTCGAGCTTTTCGGCACACCATCGCTCTTCGAGAAGGCACACAAGCCTATCCTCGAAAGCTTCCTAACCGAGGCAGCCGTAGCAAAGAGTAATAAACCCGTCAAGGCGTTGGACCCGAGCAAGTGGCTGGCCTTCGTCGAGAAATACCTCACCACCCCGACCGAGAAACGCGAGGGCTACAACACACTGGATGGAGATGGCTACCGAGGCGGCGAGTACAATATGAGCGCCGGCGCCAAATCTGCCCACAGTTCGTTCGAGCCGATCAAATAGAGCATCGGGTAACAGGTATGGGCGGAGATCCGATCTGCGCATCGAGCAACGTGCTTTCCAACGAACGCGCAAATGTTCGCCAGCATTTTCTTCTCATAGCGGTTAACGGCCCTTGGGCCGCGATTCGTGGTGAACGGCTATGAACGCCACTTTTGGCGGGCCCCAACGAGGGACGACACTTACCAACACGTGCGATTTATAAGAAGAGTCGGGGACCTAGCTCTTTCCCTTCGAAGACCGGCGGTGAAGATCTCCGGCTCGAGATTACCTGCGGACAGGACAAAGGCCCTATTTCTGGGACGCTTTCCAATGATTTGTTGTATAGTGCTACCGCTTGCTTCGACCTCGTCGACGCGAAGGTTAATACATGGCATTGGAAGAAACAAAACCAGAAGAAGAGCGGCCGCCTCGCCTGACGAAGCGCGAGTTCGACGTCCTCAATTTGATAGGGGAAGGATACAGCAGCAAAGAGGTTGCCGACGTGCTGTTCGTATCTAAACGCACTGTAGACTTCCACTTAGCGAACATCTACACGAAGCTGGACGTGAGCAATCGGCTACAAGCCTTTCTTGCAGCGACTTCGCTAGGCCTCATCCCGTTCAATTAGTAGGCGACCGTCGAACGCAGAGGATGTTGTCTTTTCCCGGAAAGGCCCACCACGCCCGGTCGATTCGTGGGCTTTGAAACTAACTGCAGCGTCATTGGCTTTGGAGCCGCTTGTATGAAACGAGATCATTGTTTGTCACGTCGGCCCGCCCTATACTTCCCGACCGACCTCTGAAAAACGCGGCCAACGCAAGGGCCAGTGCTACACTGGATAAGCTGGCCCGTAAACGAGGCGGGGAGAATACGATGAAACGATTCTCGATGATTTCGACAGCCATGGCGGCTCTTGCCGGGAGGAGGGTCAAGACTGGATTTGCGCATCGCCTGATCGGCGTTGCCTTATGCATGTTCGCGCTGGCGAGCGCGGGCGTGGGGCAGGTTACCGAGGCCTGGGTCGCTCGCTACAACGGCCCAGAAAGCTCCTATGACCGCGCTTTCGATGTGGCGGCGGACGCTGCGGGGAATGTTTACGTCACGGGCTTCTCC
>JACDEQ010000296.1 GCA_013816225.1 Armatimonadota bacterium
TTCTACGAGCGCGCGATCGTGGGAGACCTGAGCCAAGGGAAAAACGTGCTGGTGGCCGCGCATGGAAACAGCAACCGCTCGATAGCCATGGCGCTCGAAAAATTAACTCCCGGGCAGGTGGTCAGCCTGGAAATGGCCACAGGCGTGCCCTACGTCTACGAGGTCGACAAGAGCGGCAAGATGAAAAGCAAGAAGATCCTTTCTTAGTGCGCCCGGCAGCGCGGCTGCGCGTACCGATCGATTTCGTCCACCACCTACTCCATTTCCGCGTCGGACCTAACCCCCGAGTAGTAAACAGCGTACGAAAGGCCGCCGTGGTAGCACGCGTCTTTCCACTTCTGAATCCGCGGATGCCTCTCTATCGCGGAGCGCACATATTCGGCGCAGTCCACGTCCAAAACTCGCCACTCGCCGCCCGAGTCGCTAAGCACCACGAACACGCCTCGCTGGTCCACGATTTCATATAATTGGGTGTACGGCCCGTCGAAGTCGTAATCGGCAATGGTATACATTTCGAAACCACCTCTCATGGAAACGATTCGGCAGGTAGAGTAGTGTTCCTGCTCTTGGTCCTAGATGGGGGCGGATGGGTGCTGGTGTGCCTTCCGGTCTTCAAAACCGGTGTGACTCGCTTGCGGGTCAGGTGGGTTCGATTCCCACACGCTCCCGCCACTATTAGCCCTCATAAAAGGGGGACAGAGAGCCACAGTGGGACCCTGCCTCCCCGGCAAGCGCAACCCCTGTCTAAGGGCCCTCTGCACCGCGCCCTTTTTGTTAGCCACGGAGATTCTCCGCGAGGGAGAATACGATGGTGCGAAGCACATTTACGAGAGAGTTCAAGTTCGACCTCTGTCGCCGTGTGGTGGCGGGCGAGGTGAGCAAGAGCCAGATCAAGCGAGAGAACAGCATTGGCAACGCTACGCTTGACCGCTGGGTCGAGCAGTACATGGCCCTCGGCGACGAGGCGTTCCAGGGAGAAGCCTGGCGCCCGCATCGCGACGGGCCGCTGGCCAGGGTCCGCGAGCTCGAGGCGGCACTTGGAAGGGCGCATCTTGAGATCGAGTTCCTGAAGGAATGCCTGGGAAACTTGCCCCGGCTCCGGGCGAAAAAGCGGCCATGATTCGCAACCGGAGCTGCGAGCTCGTGACCTCGAGCGGAGGCATGCTCAGCTACAGCGGCGTCGGCAGGCCGCGTGACAACGCGATCGCCGAGTCGTTCTTCGAGACCCTCAAGAAGGAGGAAATGTATGTAAACGAATATGAGACCTTCGAGGCGGCAAGCGCATCGCTTGCCTCATTTGCGACCGTCTGCGGTGACTAGGGCCGCCAACGCTTTCGCTAACTGTGTCCCAGCGCAGAGGATGGCAAATCCTCCAATGATTCGTTCGCCGCCTTGAAAAACTCTTCTCGTTGCCATTTACTAGGAAGGGGTTCCCAACGACGCTCCTTTAAACAGTTCACTGCGAGCCAAAACAAAACACAGTCGCAACATTTGTGCGAGCCAAGGTCTCCGTGCCCCTTTGCCCGATGCGCCTCGATGCAACGATCATGAATCATACAACTCTTGTGCCCCCTGTTGATCGCGAGAACGCTTGAAATGGCTGTGCGATTGAAACACTCGAACGATCAGTTTACTGCCCAGCCCGCTACTCTTTGCTTGGAGACTCGCCCGAGGCTAAGATTGCTTCCTGTAGGCGACGACAACGTTTTGGGTTGAGCCCGGGAAACTGCGGTATGCAAAGTTCAATTGGTTCCCACTGTCGGCTATCGTGAAAATCATCGGTCTTGGCTCGGGGTCGCCTCTACCTTCATATTGAAGCAGTTCGAACATCAAGAGTTTTGCGTCGGGCGTTAACCAAACCGTTTTTCCATCTGTCCTCCAGTTTCCACCGAGATGACCAGGAAGTATGGTGAAGCGTCTTTCGTCAAGAACGATAGTCGGGGGATAGATAAGAGAATCTGGCGGCATTGGGACCCTAAGTCTGGACTCATCGGCATCGAAAACCCACTTTCCACGAAGATCGTCGACTGCGTCTCGGCAGCCATTCGCGAACACCATGATACAAAAGGCAACAAGCGCTGGCCCGCGTAAGGGAGAACGTCGCATCTGCATCACTTATTGGCTTCCTCCTTTGGCAATGTGGCCAGCACCCGGATTGCCGCCGGAGTTGATCGCGTTCACCGGCCCGCATTGAATCCAAAGGGCGGCGGGGTGGCCTCCGTGGGTGAAAAGTACATGGGGCGCGCGTGCTCGCCGCGCCGCGAAGATATCTTCGGGTGGCACGGACAGATTCGCTTTTGCAATGTCCCGATGCCGGCGCCTCCGGTGCGAATCTGTCCGTGGGCGGGCTTTCGCGGCGATCGGCAGCCGCGTTCTGGAACAAGCAATACCAGGGCCAATCAGAGACAGTGACCGCCGTCGCAAGGGTTGTGGCAATCGTGCCGAACAACAGCACCGTCACTCTTGCCCAGTCCATTGAGACGTCATCTTACCGCCGACCGCACGGGTTGGAAAATGTGAAGCGCAAACGCTTTGGAGGGACACGCGAAACGGCGGCGAGATACGCTGATAAGACCGAACCTTGATGACCGGCTCCGACCTCCAGGCCCGCCTCGACGAGTACCAGGAGTCCACAACAATCCCCGGCCTCACTTGAGCCTCGCCTGCCCAACGCCCGCGCGGTTCAAGGAAATTGCCGATTCGACCATACTACGGGAGACGGAAACCCTAACATTCTGACCTGGTCAGGAAATGGGGACTAGGCAGGTCCTCCGCAGGAAAAAGCTTGGTTCGAGCTCCAGCTAATTCCTTGTTTGCAGATCGACCGATGTTTTTTCGTAGTATATTTATCGCTTTTTGTGGTAGCGTCATTTGGATATTTCTCCTCGGCGGTTGTTCTCCACCGCTGGATGAGCATTTGGTTGGCACATGGAAATCGGTTAGCGCACCAAGTGTTGAAGAACATTTAGTTTTTCGTACTGACGGAGTCGGACTCAAATCTACGTCCCTGAAAGGGGTTTCCGAGGGATGGCAGTACTTCCAATGGACAGCCAGCGACGGCAGCCTCGAAATCAACGGACTCGGCGAAGAAGGTGAACTTGGGCAATGGGAAAGCCATTCCTACCAATTTCTTGACCAACGTCGTTTCCGTGTAACTCCCAGCGTCCTCTCCGAGGGCAAAACAAGTGTTTACGTGCGAATCGATAATGACACGCCCTGACAGCCTCAACCGTTAAATGCCTCGTCGCCATCGCGCTTTGGCCTCTCCCTGCTGACTTCACCATTGGCCACCTAACGGCAGACCCCGAGGGTCTGCTCTTGATCTGCGGCCGGCTCACTCT
>JACDEQ010000064.1:0-660 GCA_013816225.1 Armatimonadota bacterium
GCGTGGATTCAGCTCCGATTTTGGAGCGCGATTATGCAAACCTCGCGGGCCTGGGCTGGTTCGGAAAGAACACCTGCCTAATCGACAGCAAGCGCGGAAGCTGGTTCTTCATCGGGCTGCTCCTGCTCGATAAGGAATTTGAACCGGATGCATCGGCGGTAGGCTCTTGCGGAACATGCCGTTTGTGCATCGACGCATGTCCTACAGGCGCGTTAGTCCTTGGTCATGGCCGCCCGGTCGCCGTTCTGGATTCCTCGCGATGCATCAGCTACCTCACGATCGAGCACAAGGGTCTGTTCAGCCAAGAAGAAAGTGACATGTTGCACGGCTGGCTTTTCGGGTGCGACGTCTGCCAGGAGGTATGTCCATTCAACCAACCCCGCGGGAACCAACCCATGCGGGCGCGGCCAACGGCCGAGCCAGACTTCGAAGCTCGGCCAATGAACGAGACACCCGATCTCGCTGGCCTGGCCGATATTTCCGCGGAAAAGTTTGCCGAAGCTTATGCTGGGACTGCATTTATGCGCGCCGGGGCTGCGAGAATGAGGCGAAATGCCCAGGCCTTCGTTCAGGCTCGCAACCAACGGACGGAACCCACAGTAATCTAAGAAGCACCCATCAGGAGTACAAAATTGAATCCCATCAAGCTCGGTATCACCA
>JACDEQ010000064.1:670-9844 GCA_013816225.1 Armatimonadota bacterium
CGGTTCTCTGGGGCCTTCTTGGAGCCTTTATCGGCTTCGGCTTTAGACTGGCCGTGCTGGCGGCCATCGGCTTCGTCGTGTACGGCCTCCTCACAGGGAACAGAGCCCTCGGCGGCGGCCGCGGACGCCTTCCGTAGCCTAAGGCAGGAGACTTACGGGGAGCGGCGAACTAGGGACGCATGCTCCTCGCCCTATTGGCTGCCGCCACGGTTCACCCCGTTCGGGCGGAAGCCATTGTTCTTCGTGATTCCTACGGCATTCCACATATTTTCGCCCCTGACGTAAGCGGCGCGTTCGAGCAAGCAGGGTACGCGGTCGCCGAGGATCGCCTGTGGCAGATGGAGATGAGCCGGCGTTCTGCGCGCGGCCAACTGAGCGAACTCCTCGGCCAGGGCGGCGTAAGGAGCGACCTGAATGCCATTCGGTTCGGCTATACGAATTCCGAATACGCCCACATGTTCGCCGAGCTTCCCGAGGACACACAGGCTATATTCCGAAGCTATGCGGTGGGGATCAATCGCAGAATCGGCGACCTTGCGACGTCGGGCAAACTCCCAATGGCCTATATGGGCGCAAAGCCTCGACCTTGGGAGGTAACCGATTCCTTGGCGATCAGCGTCAATTTAATACGCCAGTTCGGCGTCGGCGGAGCGGGCGAGATCAGAAATCTGCTCCTCTACACCTACTTGCGCGACCGCCTCAAGGAACGCACGCGGCTCGCAATTGAAGACATCCTTTGGCAGAACGACTCCGCCTCGATTCCTACGGTGGCCGATTCAGACGATCCGCTAAAGGGAAAGTCGCCGTTTCCGAAGGCTTCCGAGAAGACGCTGGCTTCACACCTGGCCCTCCTGCCCAAAGCCAATTTGCTAGAGTTGCTCCCCGCGATTCGGATCGAGGAGCGGGCCGAAATGAAGGACTTGGCGGCCGAGCTCGGCCTTCCTCATAGGTGGGGCAGCTACGCTATGGTCGTCGGCAAGGATCGCAGCGCTCTTGGCGTGCCTATCCTTCTGAACGGGCCACAAATGGGCTTTAGCGGTCCCAGCGTTATCCACCAAATGAGCATCGAGTGCCCCGATTACACTGCGGTCGGGCTAGATGTGCCGGGGATGCCGGGCGTCCTTGTCGGGCATTCGCCCTACGCGGCTTGGGGTCTGACGAGCGGTATCGCGGACACCGACGACATTTTCTTTGTGCAATTGAATCCGGATAACCCTGGCCAGTATAGACACGGAGGAGCCTGGAAAGATTTTGAAGTGGCCGAAACGTCGATAAAGGTGAAGGGCGCGGAATCGGTCGCTGCCAAGCGAGAAATATCAGCATATGGGCCGGTCGTAATCAAAAGCACCTCGACCGGCGTCGCCTACGTTCTCAAGTCAACGCTTTGGATGTCGGAAGTCGAGAACTCGGCTCATGCGTTGCACATCCCATCGTCAAAGACCATGGCGGACTTTCAAAACATTTCGCGACGTTTGAGTGCGACCTTTAATTTCTTTGTGGCAACAACACAAGGCGACATCGGCTGGTTTTACTGCGGCCTAATGCCCGTGCGATCTGAAAAGGTCGACCCGCGCTTCCCCACTCCAGGCACCGGCCAATTCGATTGGTCAGGGACTATCTCGGGCGACCAAATGCCGTTTGTGATCAATCCAAGGAACGGGATAATCGCCAACTGGAACAACAAACCCGTTAGCTGGTGGCCGAATATGGACACGCCGGCGTGGGGCAGAATTTTCAGGAACGAATCGATCGTTGATCGCCTGCGGAATCTCAAGGTGATTTCGCCTCAGGTTCTTCAGGGTGTGACGCGAGAGATCGCCACGAAAGGGTTCGAATATAAGCACTTCTTGCCCCGACTGCTCGATTCGCTAAAGAAGCAGCCGCTCAACGCGGTGGAGCTACAGGCAAAGCAATTTCTCGATCATTGGGACGGGACGGAACTAGATGGCTCCGTGCAGCCCGTTATTTACGATGCATGGTTCAACAGCTTACGAGAGGAAATCTTCGCGCCGACGCTTGGTACGCTGCTCAGCCCGGCCACCTTTCGACTCGTGGTTCAGCCGACGCTCATCTGGAATTCCATGCACGGCAAGACGAAGATCGATTACTTGGGAGATAAGTCTGCAGACGAAGTAAATGTAACGGCCTTTCGAAAAACAGTTTCCGGACTTGCGCAACGATTGGGCAACGACGTCGCGACGTGGCGATACCGATCTCCAAGGATCCAATGGAAGAGCTTGCCGGACGTTCATTACAACGATCGTGGGACCTATATTCAGGTCGTCGAGTTGTGGAACACTCCGCGCGGATTGTTTGTCGCGCCGCCGGGGGTCTCCGAAGATCCAACATCTCCGTTTTTCTCCGACCAGCGCGAGCTCGCCGCTAACTGGGCTTACGCGCCGATGCTCTGGAAGCGAAGCGACCTACCGGCTAGGTAATCGGCTTGAAATGCGCCGTGAAATGGCGCAACATCGGTGATTCTTGGACAATTCTCAAACCGCGCGCCGCTTCTCTTTCGGCGAATACTTCCGCGAATATTTCGATCAGGTAATTAATGTGCGCCTGGGTGTAAACCCGTCGGGGCAGGGCGAGCCGCACAAGCTCTTTGTCGCTCGGAATATCGGCGCCGGTAGTCTGATCCTTTTTGCCGAACATCACCGTGCCGATTTCAGCTGCGCGCACTCCGCCCTTCGAATAAATCTCCGCAACCAATCGCTGGGCCGGAAATTGCAGCGAATCGATTTGGGGGTAAAAACGCTTCGCATCCACGTAAACGGCGTGGCCCCCCGGCGGCTGCACAACATGGATGCCGATTTCCGTGAGGTGGTCTGCCAAGTACCTCGAGCACGCCAGTCTATATTCAAGGTACCGCTCGTCGAGCACCTCTTCCAACCCCGTCGCGAGGGCCTCTAGATCGCGCCCCGCAAGGCCGCCGTAGGTCGGAAAGCCCTCGGTCAGAATGAGCAGGTTGCGTGCCTTTTCGGCAAGAACATCGGCATTAAGAGCCAAAAACCCGCCGATATTCCCAAAACCGTCCTTCTTGAGCGACATCGTCGCTCCGTCGGCGTGGCTGAACATCTCCTGCGCTATTTCCTTCGCCGATTTATGCTCGTATCCAGGCTCTCGCAGCTTGATAAAATACGCGTTCTCGGCGAAACGACATGCGTCCAAGAAAAACGGAATGGCATTTTCGCGAGCAATTTCGGAAACTTCGCGAATATTCGCCATGCTCGCCGGCTGGCCGCCGCCTGCGTTGTTTGTAACGGTAAGCATGATCACCGGAATCGACCGAGCCGCATTCGTCCGTATGTAGGCACGAAGCTTGTTGGGATCCAAATTGCCCTTGAATGGATAGTCGCTGTCGAAATCCTTGGCTTCATCGACCACAAGGTCATCGGCCGTGGCACCGCTAAACTCCACATTTGCGCGCGTTGTGTCGAAATGGTTGTTATTCGGGACGTGCCTGCCTACTCCGCCGATTAAGCCGAAGAGAAGTCGCTCGGCGGCGCGCCCCTGATGAACCGGAATGACGTGCTTGAGTCCCGTGATGTCGCGCACAACTTTTTCGAATCTAAAGAAACTCCGGCTGCCCGCATAGCTTTCGTCGCCCACCATCACCGCTCCCCACTGGGCCGCGGACATGGCGCTCGTGCCGCTGTCAGTAAGCAGATCGATAAGGATCTTATCTGCCGGGATTAGGAACGGATTGTAGTGGGCTTCGCCGAGAATTCTCTCGCGCTCAGCCTGGTCCGTAAAGCCGATCGGCTCCACTACCTTGATTCTAAAGGGCTCGATGATCTCTTTCATCGACTGGGATTATGGCCCGAACGCCAAGGGCGGTAGTTCTGATGCCAAACCGCCAAGGAGACCCAGGGCGTGTTCCCCATCGTCGGGCACCTCAACATTTGGAAAGATCGCCCAAGCCTCCAGGTGATATTGGTAAGCCCTAGGATCGAGCGTTGCCAGGTGGCCCAGGCTTCTTAATTCGATCATGTCATGGCGCGTAAATACTTCGAAATTGCAGCCGAAGTCCGGATATCGTATCTCATCGTCCGCGCTAAATCTCTTCAGAAAGACATTTCCGTGATTCGCATGCGCAGCCCACCTTGGGAAACGAAGGCGCCGATTTTTAGGAGTCGTTCCTCGCCGGTTTGCCATACGCGCACGATCTGCTTCCCCCAAGATAACCGCGGATCCGCCATGTCGGTGTAATGCCAGAGAGCGATCGGGCGTGCGGGCAAAACCTTTCAGAGTGGGGCATATAGGCGCCTGCGGAAATAAACATTCACCACCGCGCCATCACAGTAAGGCACCACAGCGCACATTCGACCGGTTCCTTCCCGCGGTTGTAAATTCGATGCTCGAGTTGGACACGATGGTCCGTAGCGCGCGCCCTGATCTCGCGCTGCAAAAGGGATTCATTTCCAACAGGCGCCGCACAGATAGTCCACCCATTTTCCACCGAGATTTCCACGGGCTCATTGTCGGGCAAATCGGTAATGCCGCGAAACTCAGGAGCAATCCAAAGCCTGTCCCCCGTAAATCCGGTATTGGCCGCCACCGGTTTCCACTTGATCGGGATACTCCACGAATTCGTTCGGCCCTCCAACTAATCCGAACGGAATGATGCGCGGCCCAACCTCGGCCGTTATTAATAACTCGGAAATGGCGGCGGCCAGGCGAACACATTTGTTCCACCCGCCGTAGGGGACGATCTCCATCAATGCGACTCTAACTGATTAGAAGCGCAGCTGGTAATCCACATTGAGCATCATTCGGTTCCAAAGCTGTCCCTCGACGATGCCGTGCTCCCAGTTTATGCTGCCCACCGCGAAGCTGAAGGTCTGGTACGGTCCGGGTTTTTGGTCGAAAGCGAATTCGTATTGGTGCCGCGTCCTCCTGCCATCGAGGGGATTTTCGCTTTGCTCCACACCATAGGTTAGCCTAATCGGGCTACCTGATTTGTTGAACATCGACATCGTAACGTTCGCGCGACGGGCAAGTGTGTGTTGCTGAATGTCCTCCAAATCGTTGAACGCGAACTTGAAATTCGTATCGGTGTTAGGAATATAGTCGATCGCCCAGGTTCGTGCTCTCGTCGGCCTCGCCGAAGTGCCGAGTGGGGATCCGTTTTCGGCTTGCTCTGGAAAATTATCCGTCGAGTGACTGAGATTGAATTTATCGCCGACTTTGTAGCCAAGGTCGAAATCCTGCATCACGAGGTTGCCGCCGTTGGGCAGTGTCCTGACCTTGTAGCCCAAATTCATTTGCAATCGCTTCTTGCCTGTAGGGTCGAGCTTAAACGTGGCGAAGCGATCCGCGCCGATGATCTGTCCGGGAAGGAGCACGTGGCTATACCCGAGTCCGAACAGGCTTCCGAAAATCTTTGTCGAGAATTCTCCCAACCGGCGTTCCCGTTGCCATACGCCGAGCTGGGTTTCGCCGTCGTAGCCGAGGTTGATCTTGGCTTCCTTAAAAATCCCGAGGCTAAACGGCTTCGGATTAGAAAGCGTGAAATTACCGATGGTGCTGGCTCTCTGGCCGTCGACGCCGTTCTCAGTGAACGAGCCGCCCATATTGAACCCGCCCATGCTGCCATTGGTCAGTTCCCACTTAAGGTTGTGCTTACCGCCCAGCACGGTGTCCAAATCGTGATGCCATGTATAGCCGAGCTTCAGGTTGTTCCCAAAATCGTAGGAAAAACCGAGATTGGTAGCTTCCTGATCCGGCTTGTCCTTGTCGCGAGCAACCTCGACCTGCTCTACGTTGATCCCCAACTTCTTGGTAACTTGCCAGCCCACCTTGTAAGAATTGACATTCTCGTAGCCGGCGTCGGCGAAGACAGTGCGCACCTGCTCCGTCATAAAGCTCACACTCTTCATGAAATTGGTTTCGTACTTGATCAGGTCGGTCTTTCGGTCCGGTTTTTCCCTTTCAACCCCGGCGAACTTCTCTTCTTCGTGCATATAGGACACTTGGCCAATTTCGCCGAGGTTACGCGTCCCGCGAAAACTCGAAACACTATTCTGATAAAGAAGACCGGCCATCCCGTCTAATTTGTGGTTATTAAAATTGAACGCGAGTTGGGTGAATTTATCGGGAGCATACGACATCGACGCTTGATTCTTATAGCGATGAAGCTCCTCGTCGCCATTATCCGCATCGTATAGCAATGCGTCGATCTTGAAGTTCTTTACCGCATCGAACTTCAGTTGCAAGTCCTTTTGCTGGTAGCCGACGAGTTGCGACAACAAGTCTTTTTCCGGGTCGTTGATGTCAAAAACTCTATCGAACGAGGAATCGATGTTGCGAACGCCGGCGTTCACTTCGAACCCCTGCCCTTTGACGGACGCCTTCATTCGCTGGACACCGCCCTTTTCCGTGTCGATCCCCATTTGGCTCAGCGAAAAATCTGTTTTGGCGCCGAGCTTGCCTGCCAATGACCACTCGCGCTTGTCGAAGCCTATCTGGTTTCCATAAAAGTTCCGCTCCGCCTCCAAGAGATCGAAAACACGCGCAAACGTTGGATCGATGTTCATATGGCGATAGTCGAATTTTAACGAGCCAGCGCTCACCCGCAAGACATCGTTCTTGATCCCGCCGTTTTCCCCATCGATACCCAATGTCTCGAACGTAAACGAAGAGGCCTTGGAAGGCGAACCCTTGAATCGCAGGAAACTACGGGAGAGCCCTGCCTCGTGATCGAGCCAGGCCTTGTCGTTTTCGTTGGCGGCAGCTGTCGGATCGTACATGCGGAGTACCTGATTGGCGACCGTATCGCGCTCCGGTCCGGTCAGGTCGCCGAACCTCAAGAACCCCGGAGCGCTGGATCGGTTCCAGAATTCCAGACCCAAGTTCTTGGTGCCATAGGAAAATGTCGAGGAGCGAAGTGCGCTGCCATCGAATTCGACAGATTTTTGCGCGTAGGAAGCCAGGACTTTATCCTTCCCTCTTGGAAGAGCGAAAGTCATGTCCTTGCGCTTAAAACCGCGTTCCTTGCCCCACTGGTCGCGCTCACCTTCCGCCAAATCTCCTGCCCTGGCAAACAAAGCGTCGATCTCTTGGGTGGAGAACGCCGCACGAAGCCACGGCGTGTCGAATGACAGGTTGCTCGTCGAGATACCGTTGTCATCCTCTTGCGAAATACTGGTGCGATCGAACTTTAGGGACGATTCTCCGAACCGAAGTGCTCCGCCGAATCCTGACCGCTCGATGCCGCGCTCCTTTTGATACTGAACCCGGTCCGTTTCGGCTATGTCTTCAAAGCGCGAGAACGAGTTTTCGATTCTCCGCGAATTAAAGTACAAATCGAACACAGAGGATTTAAGGCCGTAATTATGAAAGGTGATTTTGCCGCGCCCATCATCGATGGTGCGAAAGCTGTTGGTGAAAGAGAAGCCCTTCGGGCTGCCTCCACTAAAGCCAAGGCCCGTTCGGGAAATGCCCGTTTCTTTTTCTAGTTGGTTGACCGTTTCCTCGGCGATTCCTCCAGACTTGAGCGCGCCGAAGGCTGCGAAGCCCTGATCCACCCTTTGGTATTCAGCGGTGAAGCTCGTGCCCGAACCGAGCGCCGCCGTCGCCTTTTGGACGATCAACGAATCCGTACCTTCTGCACCGGCGGTGACCTGCCCTCCGTCCGGCGATGCCCCGTCGGCCGCGACGAGTGCGTTCGATCGGCTGCTGACCAAGTACATGCCACTTATGTTCGTGTTCCCCACCAGGAAGTTGTTCTTCATCCCGATGTTTTGCGACTGCATAATGCGGCCATCGGCAAATCTCTCGGCGCCACCCATCCCCATGAGCATCGTCATCGAGCTCTGGCGGCCGAAATTGAGAGTAAGGAGTGGCAAGGCGCTCCCCCCTGAGGACGCCTTGCCATCCGGATCATGCCGGTATCGCACCCGAATCGAGTCGGAGTCCTTTACTTCAGTCTTAACATACAGGACTCCTGATGCGAAATCGACATCAAAATCGCTACCTTCTTTTAGGCTCTGGCCGCTAACGTCGACCGCAACCGTGCCTCGAATCACGTTTCCGTAACGGAGCGGATAGCCTAAACCCCGCTTCACGCCAGGCATAACGTCGACCGCTGCCTTGCCTCGAAGCGGTGATCCGATATCTTTGACTCCACCCGGATCGAAAAGTGGCAACTGTGCGTGTGCAAAAAAAGGCATGCCAATCGCCATTGCGACAGACACGAGCACTCCTTTGCTTCGCGCGCGCTTACCCATCCCGAATTCGAATCAGCGTCCTACTTGGAGCCGACTGCCTCCTTTATGTCCTTGTTCTGCTCGTTGAGCTTGCGAATTCGATCCCTGAGCTTTTGCGTGGCAGTCGGAAGCACCTTCGGCGAGCCGGCGGGAGCGGTGCTAACCGGAGACCATTCCGCGTCCGTGCCGGGTATCGCATCAAACTGTCTAGGTTCGGGTCGCTCATTCCGGCCGTAGTCGATGTGCGCATATGTCGTCGGAGGCTTGTTCGACCCTTGGCGTGAAACCGGCTGCGCGGCCGGCTTGTTGGGAGCAGACCCTCGTGCGAGGGGTTTGGTCGCCTGAGCTGCGAGCGTGCGAGGCTCCTTCTTTGCAAGCGGCGCCTCTGGCCTTCGGTTCATGCGGGGGGCGCCAACAGTCACTTTCTTCGCAGGCGGCTGGGCTGCTGGGAACGACAGTTTGGGCAGCTCTACCGTTGACCGCGGATCCAGGTTAGTTGCCACAAGTGGCAGGTCTGGCTTCGCCGATGGAACCTGCGTCGGATTGAAAACCGCGAAAAGAAGCGCCGCGGCGGCGCTGCACGTCGCCAGTGCGCCGGCTGCTTGCCACGCGAATCGCCTCCTCCCCACGGTTCTTGCAAGAATGGCTACGCCGAGCCATGCCGGCGGCTCCGGAGTTTCTGAAGCCAAGAATGCGGCCTGACCCCTTAGACCGTCGAGGGCATTGCGTGCTGCCCGGCTTTCCGCCAGATACGCTTCGACCAGTCGCCGTTCTTTCGGCGTGCATTCGCCGTCGATGTATGCGGAAAGAAACTCGAACATCTCTTCCTCGAGGTTCTCGCCATGACCCGCCGATTCCAATTCATCCCAAATGTCGTTGTTGCTCACTTTCCTGCCTAGGTCTTACTTTAGACGGGAATTCGGCGGATTCGTGGCGCAAGCTAGTCGACCGCGGCGCTGTAGAC
>JACDEQ010000065.1:0-8928 GCA_013816225.1 Armatimonadota bacterium
GTGTCTCTCAAAGCCTCGCCGCCTGGCGGTGGAATGTCGAAGCTTCGCCGCCAAAGTTGCACTATTTCCGAGCTGTATTTCTCCCGCGTCCGCTCCTTGTTCAGCCCTTGCAGGTCGCCGTACATCCGTTCGTTGAGTGCCGCATCGCGAATGACGGGCATGTCCTGACCCATCTCCTCCATCATGATCGCGAGCGTGTCCTGCGCCCGCATGAGCGCGCTCGTATAGGCCACCTGCCACTCGTACCCTTTCAGCAGATGGCCGGCTTTCCGCGCCTCGTCCTCGCCTTTTGAGGAGAGCGGAACATCGATCCAGCCTGTGAAGCGGTCTTCGGCGTTCCAAATGGACTCACCGTGGCGGACGAGAACGAGCGTGGGCATTCGCCCATTATACGGGCGCGCCCCCGTAGTAAACTGGTAGACGAATGCTGCTTACCAAGGACTCCGAATTCAACTTAAGCCGGGAATACGAGCCGCGCGGCGACCAACCGGGCGCGATCGAGGCCCTGCTGGAGGGCCTCGAAGTCGGATACCGCTATCAGACCCTGCTGGGCGCCACCGGAACCGGGAAAACATACACGATGGCCAGCGTCATCGCCAGAGCGAAGAGGCCGGCGCTGGTGATCGCGCACAACAAGACTTTGGCGGCGCAATTGTGCCAGGAGTTTCGGGCTTTCTTTCCAGAGAACTCGGTCCAGTACTTCATCAGCTACTACGACTACTACCAGCCCGAAGCCTATGTGCCGAGCGCCGACCTGTACATCGAGAAGGATTCGAGCACGAACGAGGAGATCGACCGCCTGCGTCACGCGGCCACGCAGGCTGCTTTGGAGAGGCGCGATGTCGTGACCGTTGCCAGCGTTTCCTGCATTTATGGCTTGGGCGACCCAGAAGTTTACAAGGACAAGGTGCTGAGCTTTCAAGTCGGCGGCTCGGCAATGCGCTCGGATATCTTAAGATCCTTGGTTCAGATGCAATTTACGCGAAATGAAATGGTATTGAACCGGGGCACTTTCCGCGTCACCGGCGATATCCTGGAAATACAGCCGAAGGACGAGGAAATTACCACGCGCATCGAATTCTTCGGGGACGAAATCGAAAGAATCCGCCTAATCGACCCGCTGACGCAGGACGTTTTGGACGAACCGCAGCGCGTGAGCATTTTTCCGGCGACGCATTACGTCACCCCGTGGGATCGCATCGAAGACGTCGTAGACGAAATAGAGGCTGAGCGTGACGCGCAATGCGCTTTGTTCAAATCGCAAGGCAAATTATTGGAGGAGCAGCGCCTGAGGCATCGTACTGATTTCGATATCGAAATGCTGCGAGAGGTCGGATACTGCAACGGCATCGAGAATTACTCGCGATTTTTCGATAATAGGGAGCCCGGTACTCCGCCACACACCCTGCTGGACTTTTTGCCTTCCGACACGATTATTTTCATCGACGAAAGCCACCAGACGATTCCGCAGCTCAACGCAATGTACAACGGCGACGTTCAGCGAAAGGGCGTCCTCGTTGAATACGGTTTCCGCCTACCTAGCGCAATGGACAACCGTCCCCTGAAGTTCACGGAGTTCCAGGAAAGAGCGGGCCAGATCATATTCGTAAGCGCGACGCCCGGACCATTCGAAAGAGATAATAGCAGCCAAACCGTCGAGCAGATTATCCGTCCGACTTTTTTGGTCGATCCGGAAGTGGATATTCGCCCGACGCAAGGGCAAGTCGACGACTTGATTCACGAAATTCAGATCCGCGTTCAAAAGGGCGAAAGATCACTCGTTACTACTCTCACCAAAAGAATGGCGGAGGATTTAACTTCGTATCTGCAGGAATTAAACGTCAAGGTGCAGTATATCCACAGCGATGTTCACTCGTTGGAGCGGCCCGAGATTCTTCGGGACTTGCGGCTGGGAGTCTACGATGTTCTGGTGGGCGTTAATTTACTGCGCGAAGGGTTGGACCTTCCGGAGGTGACTCTCGTAGCGATTCTCGATGCGGACAAAGAGGGTTTTCTGCGCTCGGACACCTCGCTTATCCAGACGATCGGCCGAGCGGCCAGGAACGTAGGCGGCAGGGTGGTCATGTACGCGGATAGGATTACCGGCTCGATGGCGCGGGCTCTCGCGGAAACGGACCGGCGACGCCAGGTTCAACAAGAGTATAACGAGGAGCATGGCACCGCGCCGACGACGGTCACCAAGAAGGTGCGCGAAACGGTGCGCAGCTACCATTTTGTTGCCGAAGAATCTGCCGCTTATGGTTCGGTTCCGGCGCGAAAGCCGGATGGGTCACCGATCGATGTCACCGACATTCCTGTAGAAGTTGCGCGGTTGGAAAAAGAAATGATCGGCCTTGCCCGCGAAATGGAATTCGAAAAGGCTGCGCGGGTGCGCGACGAAATATTCGAATTGCGAAAAATCGCCGGTATTTCGGACCCCGCTCGCAACCTGATAAGAGCTCCGAGAAAAGGCAAAGACCTGAAATACCGGAAATAGAATGTCCCACCTTTTCACTAGTGCGCGGTGGTGGCGAGACGGCTCATCTTGTAATTTGCACGTTTCGACCGACGGCAAGGTCACCTATCGAGGGCCGGATGAGCCGTTCGCGGACGACGAAACCGATCTTCAAGGCGCGTTTATCCTGCCCGGTTTCGTGGATTGCCACTGTCATATTTTGGCGACGGGACTCGACCTGCAGAAGCTCGACCTAACGGGCTGCGCATCACGCGAGGGGGTGTTGGATCGCGTTCGTGAGCGGGCGGCCGTCACTCTGGAATATGGCTGGCTATTGGCCGTGCAATACGATCAGACCCGATTCGAAGATGGCCGGCATTTGACCGCCGACGAGCTCGAGACCGCAACGAACGGCCTGCCTGCCATCCTACGCCACACGAGCGGCCACGCTTGCATCGCGAACCGGACGGCGGTCGACCTCGCCGACACGAGCGATGAGAAAAGCGGAGAGATTGTTCGGGATGAAGCCGGCATCCCTACGGGTGTTTTGCTCGAAAAGGCGATGCAGGCGGTCTATCGGCTATTGCCCAAGCCGACGCGGCAGGAAATGTCGGATGCCATTCTCGCCGCTGCCCAAAGAATGAGCGGCATGGGAATCACGTCTGCCGCAGACATGGGAAGCACGCATGATTTGGAAGACCAGATCTGGGCTTATCGAAACGCCGCCGAGCGCGGCGCGCGTTTGCGGATGCGGCTTTATCCGAACTGGAGCCAGGTCTTCAAAAGCAAAATCGACTTGGCGGAGCTGCTGCCGCCGTCGCCGATGCTGCGTATCGGTGGTGTTAAGCTGTACGCCGACGGGGCGATCGGCGCGGCGACCGCGGCGACTTACGAGGAGTTTACGGTGGGCGGAACCGGGCAGCTGATGTATCCGGCCGAGGAGTTGCAGCGCAGAGTTTCGATCGCGGATGAGGCCGGGTATTCGATCGCGATCCATTCGATCGGCGACCGGTCGACCGATGTGGTGCTCGATGCCCTCGCTTCGACGAGAGATCCCTCGCGGCATCGCATCGAGCACGCAATGATCCTCTCCGACGCTCAAATCGCCAGAATCGTCGCCCTTGGCGTGTGCGTTTCGATGCAGCCGGAGTTCTTGCTTCGGTTCGATCACGCGTACAAGCGGCAGTTAGGCGACGAGCGGGCGTCGCGTTTGAAGCGGGTGCGGAGCTTGTTGGACGCGGGCGTGGCGCTCGGGTTCAGCAGCGACACGCCGATCGTCCCCGGCAACCCGTGGGACGGCATTCGGATGGCGACGGAGCATCCGACTGAAGCGATTGCGTACGACGAAGCGGTGGATCTTTACACTCGCGGTGCAGCTGCGCTCGATGATGACGAAGATTTCGGGCGACTGGATTTGATGCAGTTCGCGGATTTTCAGGTGTACGCGGAGAACCCGCGAGAGCAGCCATCTCCTGGCCCTCGACTTGTAGCCTTTGAGGGCATCACAGCTGCGCCTTCGAGTCATGGGGCGGAGGCATAAGAGCGTGCTTGCCAAGTTGCGACTGCTTGCAAAGAGTTTCAAGAGAGAGGTGCGGGTCTATCGCCTCGTCTTGAAAGATTGTAGGACGCCGCGGCTCGCAAAATGGACTCTCGGTCTGGCGATAGGCTATGCAGTGATGCCTTTCGATATCATCCCTGATTTTATTCCCGTCATCGGCCATTTGGATGATGCCGTTATTCTCCCCCTCCTAATCCTGTTCGCCCTAAAGCTGACGCCGCGTCAGGTCGTCGAAGAGGCCTGCGCGCAGGTCGATCTAGTTCCTTAGCGGCACTACCGCCGCTAGAAGGCGGCTTACTTTAGCGGAAAACTTCGGCGGGTTCAGCGCAATCTCATACCAGACTCTCCCTCACGGCACGGTCACCGCAACAACAACGTCCGACAACGCCCCCACACTCTTGCGTTGGCTTGCATTCCTTGTGCGCGATATTCGCGTCGTTACGGTAGTCCTGCGGTTTGCGGAGCGCGGTTGTCTATATACACTGCGGTTTGAGAAACGCCGATTTGCTCCCAGCCACCTCCGGCTCGGCGCGAATCGAATGCGAGGACGGAATAGCCCGCCTTCGATATGCGCAGCTTGACGGAAGAATCGGGCAGCGCAGTCGCGCGGGTACCAGATGCTGTCTTAGATTGTCAATGGGCTGACCTCACATCTGAACGGTTTCCCGGATTTCAGGACGCCATAGGCGATCATCACTAGCTTCCGGCAGCATGCCACAAGTGCGCACTTTTTGTTCTTGCCGCGCTGCACCAGCCGTTCGTAAAACGCCTTGATCAACGGGTTGTGGATGATGGCTACCAGGGCCGGCATGTAGAACCGGCTGCGCGCGTGGGCGTTGCCCATTTTCGAAATTCTCGTCTGGCCGTGCACGGACGTTCCGGACCTGCGGATCCTTGGGTTTAGCCCGAACGATGCAGCAAGGCTTTCGGCGCTTACGTAGCTGCTCAGGTCTCCGACTTCGGCAAGGAAGCCGATTGCCGCCCGCTCGCCAATTCCCGGAATCGTGCAAAGCAGATTGTACTTGCGCGTGAGCTCGTCTGAGGATTCGACAATAGCAACCAATTGCTTCCGAAGAGACTTCTCTTCCTCTTTCAAACATCGAACAATTTGCTCAATGCTTTCGCGCACGACGTCAGGAAGGCGGCCGCTTTCAAGCCGGTTCGTTTCCTGCGTGACCATTTGCAAAACATCGCAAAGCCGCCGGTCGATGAGCATAAGATCGCGTATCTCGGGCGATGCGGGTGCCCACGGCTTTGGGCAGTTCTTTGCGCAATAACTCGCAATGATCCGCGCATCTGCCCGATCGGTTTTTTGCAAAGCGCCGATCGAAATGCCGTGATATTTTATTCGCCTGGGATTCTCGAGGCTCACGGTGCAGCCCTGCTCGACCAGGTGGTACGCGATCCCAACATGGTAAACGCCGCTCGGCTCCATGCAGAAGTGCAGGTGTTCGCCCCCACACTTCCTTGCTTTGACAAGAAGCTGCGCAAAGCCTTCCTCATTATTCGAAACTTGGAATTCTCGCTTCTTGCCGTCTTCAAGCAGAACACAAATGTCAAGCGTCTTCTTCGAGACGTCGATGCCGGCCACGGTTGTCATGGGTATCCTCCTTTCGGTGGCCTCCCGCCTCATGCTTGTGAATACGTTTTCGTTTCGCAAGGGAACAAACGAGATGCTGTTCGAGGTCTTGGGAGGCTCCCAGCCGAGCCGCGATCTGGCACACGAGGTCCGTTCCTTCTAAGGATGAGTTGCGGTCCATTTCGGCTGGGTCACCTTAAATTAGCAAGATACAACGGATGAGCGGCCTGCTAACTCTCAATACGAAACGGACTTCATGCCGCTCGTCCGTGTGTCGGGCCAAACAAAATCTTGCACCTCTCGATCCGAAAGAACAGTCGAAGCGACCGGCCGAGTGGCCATTGGCTCACGACAGGTCTAGCCGGGCCGGCGGGGTGGCCGGAGTGAAGGTGACGTGTGCCACGGGCGAGCGGCGATCCTGTCTCCACCGGCAGCACACTATGTGCCGCTCGCCCGTGTCTACATGCTCCCGCCAGCGGGCAACCTCTATCTTCACGGCCTCGCATCGATCCAAACAGAACCCTCATTCCATGTTCAGAACACCTGCGAGAGCGTCGACCACCTAAGAATCCGCTACCTGGAAAAGCCGTCATCACGCAACATCCATTTGTCACGTGGGTGTCCGTGGTGACGACATGCCTCTCGACGGCGTTCTAAACCCTCAGATTCATCTGCGAATAACCGGTCTCTGCAGCCTGACCTCCACGTTGATCGCCATGTTCGTGAACAAGTCGTTTGTGATCTCGGAGATCGTCTTGACCGGGGGCTCGCCCGTCGACATGAAGCCATAGTCGGCCTCCGGCAGCCGCCAATCGGTCATCAGCGTGAATGTGAAGCCGTTTTCCACGGGCGCCAGGTTCGCCAGGCCGAGAAACCTCACCGAGCGCGCCGGGATGACGATCTTCAACCTCTCGAGACCCGTTAGGACGGTTTCCTGCACCGGGTTACCCGCAGAATCGACTGCGCCAGGAAAGTTCGACCATTGGCTCGGCGGCCCGATAGGATACGCTTGGGCGTTGGAACTCCACTCGGTCATGCCGAGCACGTCGTTCAGGCTCTTGCGGAGCGTGAGGTGCCAATCGTCCAGGTTCGGGTTGCCCTGGCCTATATAGCGCCCGTTGATGAATCGCACGGTCCGGATGATGGCCGGGAAGCCGGAGTCGTTAACGATTTCGATGATCGGGCACTCGGAGGGAAACCCGGTCACAATGTTGAAAAACGCGCGGTTTCCGGAGACGTCGCCGGCGGTCGCGAAGCGGTTTATCCACTCTGCCTGCCCGGCGGCCGCGAGTACAAAGAGCGCCGCAGTGGGCAGCAACCCGCGGCGACGCAAGTTAATGGCGCCGGCTGCGCAAACCGGCATTACGGAGATAACGGAAATGAGTCTCTGAAAGTTCATCTTGATATCCCCTACCTATTATTGGCTATCAGAGATCCGTGAGAAATGCTCCGCCCGTCCGTGCCCCTGGCTATTCCCGTTTGTTGGGCCGGTATTAGGGCATCCAACTTTAAGACGCTTCCCGCTTAGTGCAAAGTTCTCTGGACCTCGATACCACCGTTCGGACCGGGAACCGTGCGGACCGATGTTATGCATCGAACTTGACGCGCGGCGGGCGAACGCACCATAATATGTGCCGTTCCCCCTTCCCGGAAGGCAATCCATGATGAAACTCGTCGGTGTCGATGTCTACGTTCAGTCCGAAACGCTTCCTGACGTGCCCAGAGAACACGGCAAAATGAAGCTCACGTTCATTTCCAACCGCGGTACTCGCGTTTCCGCCGAGACTAACGTCGCGCTTATCGATCTCATGCAGTGCCGCTACGAAGGCGAGGGCGACCTTGCTGAGGGCGACGTCACCGAGTTGCTCATCAGCCTCGACCGAAGTGCCATGAAATGGACGAAGGCCCAAAAGCTCTGGGCGAAAGACGGCGAGAAGATGTACAGCCAGCCTTACTAAGCTTCCCGAGAAAAACCCCCATGTCTCAAGACGTTTGCATCATTCGCGGCGACGGCATCGGGCCAGAAATCTCCGATGCCGTCGAAAAGATCATAGACGCAGCCGGCGTCGCGATCAACTGGATCCCCCTCGACGCGGGCCTGAAGTGCGTGGAAGCCGGGGAGCCGATCGTTCCAGACCGGACGATCGACAGAATCCGCGAGGTGGGCATCGCGCTCAAAGCGCCGATGACCACGCCGATCGGCAAGGGCTCGGTCAGCCCGAACGTGACCCTGAGGAAGAGGCTCGACTTGTACGCCTGCGTCCGTCCCGCGAGGTCGCTGCCTGGGGTGAAGACCCCGTTTCAGGGCCTCGACATCGTGATCTTCCGAGAGAATTCCGAGGACCTGTACACCCAAATCGAATACATGGTGACGCCCACCGTCGCCAACTCGATCAAGTTGATCAGCGAGCAGGCGTCTGAGAAGATCGCCCGTGCCGCGTTCGAATTCGCCCGAAAGAACGGCCGCCGCCTCGTGACATGCGTTCATAAAGCGAACATCATGAAGATCGCCGACGGATTGTTCCTGCGAACTTTCCAGCGTGTAGCCAAAGAGTATCCCGACATCGAGAGTTGGGACATCATCGTCGACGCGCTGTGTATGCAACTCGTGACCAAGTGGCGGCAGTTCGACGTCTTGGTGTTGCCGAACCTCTATGGCGACATCGTGAGCGACCTCGCCGCGGGAATGATGGGCGGGCTGGGTGTTGCCCCCGGCGCGAACTACGGGGATAAGACAGCGGTATTCGAAGCCGTTCACGGCTCTGCCCCGAAGTACGCCGGCCTCGACAAGGTCAATCCGATGGCGCTTCTCTTCTCGGCCAACATGATGCTGCGTCATATGGGACACGATGCGCAAGCCGAAGCCATCGAGGGCGCCGTTGAGCGGACGTTGGTCAAGGGCGTGAAGACGTACGACCTTTTGGGAAGCGCGAAAACGAGCGAGTTCGCGGACGCGGTTCGCGCGGAGCTTCGGCTTTAGGCGTCATTGAAGGTTCGCGACCTGATATCGAAGATCGAAAAAGACGGATGGGTGCTCGACCGAACACGTGGCAGCCATCGCCAGTTCAAGCATCGAGGACATCCGGGCGACGACGCGCCTCTGGGTACATTGAACAAATATTCTGAAGCAGGCTGGTCTGAAGGAGAGGAAATGACTTTTATTGTTATCTTTGAGAAAGCCGAGAACAACTGGACAGCGTATTCGCCTGTGCCGGGGTGCATAGCGACGGGCGCGACCCGCGCTGACGCCGAAAGCAACTTTAAGGAAGCGTTGGCATTTCATATCGAGGGCCTTAGAGCGGCGGGCGTCGAAGTTCCGAAGCCAACATCCTCCGT
>JACDEQ010000065.1:8938-9829 GCA_013816225.1 Armatimonadota bacterium
TGCGGAACCTACTGCGCTGCGGAGCTGGTTAACATGTCCATGAAGTTGCTCTTGCTCATCCCGCTCGCCGTAATGATCCTCGCCTGTATGTCTCAAGGCATCGACCGATTCAAGGGGTTTCCTACCGAAAGCCCGAAGCGAGACGACAAGGTCGTGAAAACGGATGCCGAATGGAAGCACGCGCTTACCCCGGAGCAGTACCGGGTTCTGCGGAAGAAGGGCACCGAAGCCGCATTTTGCTCGCCCCTACTGGACAGTCACCAGAAAGGGGCTTACCATTGCGCGGGCTGTGACCTGAAGCTGTTTCTGACCGACGCGAAGTTCGACAGCGGCACTGGCTGGCCGTCGTTTTTCCAGCCGGCAGCGAAGGACGCCATCTGGCTGAAGCAGGACAACAGCGTCGGCATGGTGCGGACAGAAGTGCTGTGCTCGCGGTGCGATGGACATCTCGGGCACGTATTCGACGACGGGCCTCACCCGACCGGGCTCAGATTCTGCATGAACGGCGAGTCGCTCAAGTTCCGCAAAGGCTAGCGAACGTGTAAGCTAAGGCGTGCGATTCATGCTGGCCAGCCTTTGCTTCGTTTGCCTTGCCGCGATTGGTGGCTGGATGGCAACACAGGACACAACGTATGCGAACCTCGCGCCCGTGTTCGCGGCCAAGTGTGCTCCCTGTCATAGCCCAGGCGGCCCCGCGCCATTCTCGCTGACAAGCTACAAAGAGGTCCGCAAGCGCGCCGAAAAGGTGGGCCTGATGGTGGCTTCTTACGTAATGCCCCCTTGCCAGATGAAGTCCGACTTCGGCGAGTTTTGCGCGATATCTCGGCTAACCTTTGAAGAGGTGGTCGCGATACGCAACTGGAGCTATTCTGGGTCGCCGCAGGGCAAGCC
>JACDEQ010000297.1 GCA_013816225.1 Armatimonadota bacterium
CGCCTACATCGGGCGATGTCCGGTACGATATCCACGGGCGCTACGGTCCCGGTCGTACGTTCTAACTGACCACGGGAACTAGATAAGAAGGAGAGAACAGCGTGAACCTTAAGGCAATAGGCACCATTCCTGTGGCCCTAGCAGGATTTGGGGTTGGAGCGCAGAACTTCGTCTTTAACGGCGATTTCGAGCCGCCAGAGACTTTGGATGCGTCCTCACCGCCCTACTTCATTACCGCGTTCAGCGGTGATGCTACGTCGATCTCCGGCTGGACGGTCGGCGGTAGGAAGGGAGACGTCTCCGTCGACATCGTGCACCAAGAATTCTTCTTCGAGCAGGGTTTCCCTAAGTTCTTCGCCTATTCCGGCGTTCAAATGATCGACCTCGCCGGTAGTCCGGGCCCCGGCTCGATCTGGCAGGACATCGGGACCACCCCGGGCGAAATGTACCAGCTAAGCTTTGCGTGCTCGTCCAATTTCCTAGGCGGCCCGCATTGGTTGGAAGTTCAATGGGACGGCGCGATTGTCGATTTCTTTCTGGCGCCCGAGGCCGGGGAATGGGTCGTCCGCAATTACAGCTTAATGGCCACTGGCGCCGTAACGCGGTTAATCCTGGGAAGCGATCCGAACAACTTCAGCAACGGTGGCCCCGTTGTCGATGCGGTCGTGATCGTGCCCGAGCCGGCAAGTTTCGCAGCCCTGACCCTAAACCTGAGCCTTCTCGTGTTCCGCAGGCGGAAGTAGCACCCGCAGCTGCTGCCTCCCTCCACTTTCCGCGGGAACCAATATGCGACTCCATACAAGCTCCCTCGCGAGAAAATGGAGGGAGGGGCGGGCGGGAAACCTACGGCTGCGGGAAAGCGAAGTCGCCACTTTTAACCGTCCAGTCCGGGCCGAAGAACCCGGCGCCGTCGATTCCCGCTGTGCCTTTGTCCAGCATCTCCGGACCGATGACGATCACGTCCGGGTACTGGACTCCCGCCATGAAATACGGAAGCCGGTCGGTGAGACGCATGCCCACGACACCCGTGCCGGAGACAGCGCCGACGAGCGCCGTGTCCGAGCCCGGCCGTGGTCGCAAGAACAGAACTGCGCGATCTACCATCGAAGTGTTCAGCGACGGGCCCTTCCCGGGCGTGGTGGGATCCTGCAGGTACAGGCGAGCCCGGCCGACCGTGAGCGGGCTATCACCCAGAAGACTCTTCCATGCCGAATTTGTGTCCGCGTTGCCGTAGAGGATCACCGATCGGTCCTTCCCAACCGTAGGGCCAAAGTCCACGTCGCGGATGAGGTCGACCGATCCATTCCCGCGGTAATAGAAGGTCTCGGCATCGAACCTGGCTTTGTAGAACGCCCAAGCGTTCTCCTCCAGGCGGCCCTTGGTGCCGTACACCAAGACCATCTTGCGGTTGAAGGCATGCTTGAACGGGCCGTACCGATGCGGCCCCTTCAGATCCGGGGAAAACGGATCACCTTCCGACCACCTACCGTCCACGTGGGCGAAATAGAACCGCTTCTCGGCAGGGTACTTCACTTCGCCCAGCTTTTGGCCGTCGAGTTCAATCGAGATCGGCTTATCGTCCGAAAGATGCGCCACGTCGATCGACAGCCGCGAGACGTTCTCGGTGATCCCGTGAAAGCGACGCATCAACGGGTCGAAGGTGAGGTCGATTCGGCTCGGCGCCATCATCTTCTCCTGGCTTTCGATCGTCGCCCAATGGCAGGTCGAACTGTTGGCGGGGTTAACCGTCAGGAACCTTACGCGACGAATCTCCTCATTGTTCGCCAGCCGGCGATTCGCGAACATGTCGAACATCTGCGGCCAGTCGACGCAACTCGAGCCGGGTTCCTCGGAGTCGTCCCACCAGTGGCCCTCGCCCTTCTTAACGAAGAACGTATAGTCGATCTCCAGGTCGTCGAGCCGCTTCGCCATGAGGTTCGATTCCGAAATCGGCACGTTGTCGTCGACGTCGCCGTGCAAGATGTAGATGGCTTGGTTCCGCAGGTTTTCGGCGAGGTTCAACGTGTCTCCCGGGGACACCGCCCGCTTGATGACCTCCTCTACGGGGGACGGGTTAGGATAGAGCGGCGCGCCGCGGCCCACATACGACCAGAAGGATATCCAGCCGGCGCTCGGAGCGATGCCGGCGAACTTATCCGGAAAGTGCACGCCCAATTGCCATGTTCCGTGGCCCCCCATCGAGTGGCCGGTCAGATAAGTCTTTGACGGGTCGGTGTTGTAGCGGCGCTCCGCATCGGCAAGCACTTCCAGCGCATCCAAACGGCCCCAGTCCTCCCAATCGAATCCGTACGGCCTGCGGTTGGTCGGTGCCACGATGTGCGTCCACGTCTTAGGGCCATAGGCGTCCGCCTGGCCCTGCGCCTCGACGCTCGCGCCGTGCACAGAGAGAACGAGCCCGGGACGCGCGCTCGTGGTCTGCGACCTTTGCGCAGGCTGCACGGCGTAGTACTGCACGCTGCCGTCGATCGCGCTCACGAACGTGCGTCGGTGCGATTGTTCGGGAGTTCGGACGCGAAGCTTCAGAGTCGCCGTGTCGATGGCCGTTTCATGGGCTTTCAAAGTAAGTCGGACATCTTCGGAATCCGTGTTCGTGGCGCCGGGCGACGGAATGAGGAATCCGACTTTGCGGACGGTGAGGGGAGCGATCGTCGGCAGATAGGACACCCTTAGGTCACCGCCGCATCTCGCCTCGAGCACGAGCCCCCTCGCCTCCGACTCCGTCGCGTTGGTGATAACGACCGCCGCGTAGACAGGCGATCGCTCGCCGGCGACAAAGTCGGGCAGCGTCGGGTCTCCCAAGTCGAGCGCGACCGCAGACTTCGGCGCAACCAGCTTTGCCCGCATCCTGCCGCGCCCCGTGGCGAAGAGGAGAGTGTTCGTTCCCTTGCTGATCAGAACGGGCAGTCGGAGATACCCGTAGCCGTAAACGTCACCCGCCCGAGGCGCGCCGTTCACATAGGCCATGCTGTGGCCCGCGGCCTCGAGAAGCATGACTCGCGGCTCCGGCGAGTCGTAGCTCGCGAAAGCGTAACCTCCAGAGAACTCCTCGCCCTCGAACCAGCCTTCGGCGTTGGCCCTGGCTGATTTCCACGTTTGGGCTTTGCCGTCCGCGAGCGTCACCGTTTCGCCTGCCTTCGGGGCAACGAACGTTCCGGCGACGATCATTTTCTCGATGGCGTCCGTGTGGGTGACCGAACGCCCGCCCTCGCCGACGGGCGAGATCGCCAACATCTCCGTGAAGGGATAATCCGCGGGAGCCGACAACGAGGCGGCAGCAATCAGGGAGACCATAGGCTCCAACAATAC
>JACDEQ010000298.1 GCA_013816225.1 Armatimonadota bacterium
GGGTCCATCTTTTCGTCGTTCTTGCCGCGCACGAAGAAGATTCCGAGGATCGAGGCGACGATGCCCACACCACGAGCCATCAGCGCGAAGATGATGAGCTTCATCCACGTGCTCTGGTCGAAGATCGCCGCGGTCGCGGCGCCAAGAATGATCGCGGCGACGAGGGTGACTTCGTACGATTCGAAGACGTCCGCGGCCATACCGGCGCAGTCGCCGACGTTGTCGCCCACGTTGTCCGCGATGGTCGCTGCGTTTCGGGGATCGTCCTCGGGAATGCCCGCCTCGACCTTGCCGACGAGGTCCGCGCCAACGTCGGCGGCCTTGGTGAAGATGCCTCCGCCAACCCTCATAAAGAGCGCCGCCAGCGAGCCGCCGAAGCCGAAACCGATCAGGAGCTTCATCGCTTGCTCACCGGCCAAGAGGAAAATCAAGGTGGCGCCGAGGAGGCCCATGCCGACGGTCACCAAACCGGCGACGGCGCCTGCGCGGAAGCCGATTTCGAGGGAACTCTTATAGCTCGTTTGAGCCGCAGATGCGACGCGCATGTTGGCCGCGACGGCCATGACCATCCCGACATACCCCGCAACATAGGAAGCCAAGACGCCGAGCACGAACGAAACCGCGAGCCAAAGCCCGATCGGAACGCCGGCGATTTCAACGCCCGGGAACTTCCAGTTGAACAGGAAGAATAGCCCCACGGCGAGGAGCACGACGAATATCGACATCGTGCGGAACTGCTGGCGCAGATACGCCATCGCGCCGTCCTTGATCGCCGCGCCCACTTCCTGCATCTTCTCGCTGCCGGGGGACTGCTTCAGTACCCAGCCGCGAATCGCGAACCCGACGACGATCGCAAGCAGCGCCAGAGCGAGCGAGACGTAAAGGAACATCTTGTCCTGATCCGTGAAGACAAGCTTTACGTTAGCCTCCGACGAGGCCATGGCGAGAGCGGGTGTGAGACAAAGGAGCGCCATCAACAGGCGCATGGGCGCGAGACGCCCGATGATTTTTGCAAAGATATTTTTCAACGGTGAATTTATCCCTCGACGAAAGCCCCTGACAGACCTTCAGATTTATAAGAAGAGACCGCCGAGGCGGCCCCAAAAGCCTGTGCATTCTACCCCGCCGCCCGTATTTTCAGCAACCGTTACTCTGGCGGGTGCCTAATCCCAAAATGGATAACATTCACGACGATACATTTCGATGAACATGCGCACTTCAGTGTCGTTGTCCAAGCAATAACGACCGTAGTAGGCGAAGAGGCACGAGGAGACCAGAAACCACGACAATGTTGTTAGAAAGATCGACGACCAAGGAACGACGGGAGTCTGCCCAACCCGTCGCTCTTTGCGGTTCTCCCGCACGACACGGAAAAACCTTCTATGGGCCGCAACCAAGAGAGTGATCGACATGACGGATGCAATATGTACGATCACTCCGCTGCTCGCCCATAAGTACGAACCTAAGAGAAGGATTCTTATCAGCGGGTTGACCAGCATCACGAAAACAGCACCCAGGATCAAGCCCAGCCAAAACTTCCGTTCGCGAAACATCGAACCCAGTGCACGCGTCAAGGTGTGTATCAGCCGCTCCTCCCATCAGGTTTGTCATCCGCCAGCTCGTCCTCGCGCACATATCCTAGGTCCACGAGGACGCGCCCGATATCGGCGGATTTAGCTTGAGAACGAACCTGCTTCGCTTCGTCGAGCTGGTCCTCTTGTGCGTCGCAGGTTTTCCCCCTCCTTGAAAAAAAGTACCGAGTAAGGCGAATCGCAAACCACATAGCGAAGGCCAACGCGAAGCCGAGGAGCATGCCTAGAACAACAGCGTCCTCTTCATCCATTTTAGCCGCTCCTACACCGGGGCGACGCGGGTGGCGGGGTCGCTCCAGGGGGCGATTTCGCCGCCACGGACGGGGCGCACGGCATCCAGTACTGCGTTCCCGGCACCAGGCCACCGATCAGGTAGTCCGACGCCGAAGTCGCGGAGCCCACGATCGTGGTGAAGTTCGAGGCGGTCGACCATTGCACCTCATACACGGCGCCCTCAATGCTCTCCCAATCGAACCCGCTCACGTGCTCATCGGGCGGTATTCGGCGCGCCCCTCGTTCGCCTCGATCTGGGCGGTTAGCATCTCGGCCTTGCGGCGGTTGATGCCCTTCAGCATCGGCGCGGGGAGGTTGTCGAGCATGTCCTTCACCTGGTTGCGCGTCATCGCGAGCATGTGTTGAAGCGAGTTGATCAGCGCCTCGCGGTCTTTGCCGACACCGACCAGCATCAGCTCGTAGACCGCGTCGTCATCCACCCTCGCGTAGCCCTTGGCCGCGTGGCGCATCTCGCCGGTCTTGGCGTCGAGGAGCGGAATCTCGCGGTCGCACTCCTCGCAGATCAGGACCTTTGTCTTGTCGCTCATGAAGTTGAGCGCTCCGCAAAAGCCGCAGCGGATGCCGGTGACGTCGAGCACGTTGCCATCCATAACGGGAACGCGGCGATGGCAGTCCTCGCACGCGAAATCGTCCATCGGCTGTTCCACGAACATAGTGTCATGCCCGCAATAGGGGCAGGTCGCGGTGTAGCTCGTGACCTTGCGGCTCGATGCGGCTTTTGCGATCGCGTAGAGAATCAGGATCGAAGCGAGGCCGAGGAACGGATAGCTGATGGCGGTTAGGTCGAGGCCCTGGAACTTCCCGAACTGGAACCAGCCGTCGCCGTATTTGAAGATGATGAGGCCGAGGAGCAGCGACAATAGGCCAAAGATTCCCCACGTAATCGCCTTCTCCCATTGCCCCTCGATTACGTCGGACCGCTTTACCGGTGTGTTGATACGAGAATCCATCTCCGGCTTCATTTATTCTACTCGAAGGGTTTGTCGACGGGCGGCACGGGCCTCTCGATGCGCCCCGAAGGAGACATTCGGCCGGCCGTAACCGACGCGTCGATTAAGGAGACGATGTAGAGCGTCGCCATGCCCACCACAATCGGCCAGAAGATGGCGGACGGCTGGGTTCGCCCGCCCACGTCCTCCATGCCGATCGTGAACAGCCCAACCCAGAGCAGCACGGCCACCGCCGCAATCGCGATACCCTTGCCCATCTCTCCGTTGTAAATCTGGCCGAAGCCGGGGAGCATGAGGCTGCAGAACGCGGCTGTTGTCGAGCTTCGCCTGGCGCCGGCGGCGTGGCCAATGTCCCCGCTGAGGGCTTGGGAGACGGCCATGTCCTTTTCCGCGATCCGCAGGACGACTTGTGCGTGCTTCCTCTCGGCGGCGATGTTTCCGGGCTGGCGAGCGACGATCGCGGCGAGGATGTCGCGGGCTTCCGAG
>JACDEQ010000299.1 GCA_013816225.1 Armatimonadota bacterium
TCCTTGATGGATGCCGAGCGGTCCGAGATACTCCTCAGATCGGCGCGGATAGCCAGAATGGCGAACACGATAGCCGAAAAGCTGATTCCGTTCACGAGATAGCACGCGCCCGGCCCGAACGAGCCCAGCAGCAAGCCACCGATCGCCGGTCCCAGGATTCGCGCGGTGTTGAAGGTCGCTGCGCTAAGCGGCAAGGCGTTCGCGAGGTCCTCCTCGGCCACAATGTTGCTGATCATCGATTGGCGCGTGGGAATCTCGATGACCGACGTGCACCCGTTGACGAAGGCCAGGACGGCGATTAGCTCATAGGAAACGAAGCCGAAGTAGACCGAGGCGGCGAGCAGGAACGCCGACAGCGCGAAGGTGAGTTGCGCGATGACAAGGACGACCCTCTTGTTGCTCCTATCGGCGAGCCAGCCCCCGAGTGGGCTGAGAAAGAACATCGGCGCCGCGCCGATGAAGGTGACGATGCCCAGCGCTTGCTTGCTGTTGGTGAGTTCGTAAACCAACCACTGCTGGCCCGTGTTTTGAATCCATGTTCCGACAAACGAAACAAATGCGCCGATCCAGAACAATCTGAAATCTCGGTGGCGCAAGGCTCCGAATGAATCGGGGAGCCGGAACTGCAGTTTGCGGGCTTCCGCGGGGTCGGACAAAGCTGTGCGAAGTATGGCATCACCGCATTGCGCGATAAGCGCCGTCGCCCCGCTGCTAGCCGCGTAAATCTTGCGGTGCAAAAATGCGGGCTAACAGACCGCATCGTTGCCTACGGCGTAGCTCAGCTGATTTCAACTGCGAATGGTTTGTGGGCAGTCGAATTCCCTTCCCGCCAATTACGGTGTCGTCACCGTCCAGACCGTCCGGTCGAGCGATGCGATCCACGGGTAAACGAACACGGTCGAAGTCGGCTTGAAGCTAATCTTTGCTCTCATTCGCCGGTTCTGCGAGTTTACGTACTGGTCGATATTCTGTGTCACGATCACCTCGACGGTCGAATCTGAAGTGCTGCTCGGCCGGCTATCGACCTGTACCCAGGAATTTGAGACGAAATTGAAAAGCTCGATCCTCTGGGTCATGTTCGCGACGGACGTTCTAGCCTCCAACGTAAACTTCAATGTGAGGATGTTGTTCGACGGCGCGATCGTCTCCGCGATCAACTGCATCGGGAACTCCGCTGTCGAGAAAACGACCCCGGGACGCCCACGGAGGCGGTCGTCGTCGCTATACCAAAGGCTGCCCAAATCGCCGCCTATCAGCGAGCCTCGGAAGAACGAGAAAGAGACGGGTGTCAAAACGGTCTGGGTCCCGCCGACCTCGATCTTGAGAAGGAAGTTCGCCTCGTTCGGAGGCCCACCAAAGTTGTCCTGCTCGTCGTCGTGATAAATCCCGTCCTCGGGATTGGCGTCGAACCAAAAAACGTCGTCGCTGCTGCCAACTGCGACGCCACCCCCGCCAAAACCCGGCTGGACGAACGGGATGAACGCACCTTCACCGCTGGGGTCGGGCTCGCGGAACTGCTGGGCGAAGAAACAGCCGCCGTCGGGAACTGTTACGTTGATCTGGCCGCCAATGTCAAAAGTTATCATCCAAAAACCGGGCTCCGGGCGCGAAAAGAAGCCCCCGAAATCGGCGATCACGCCGCTGAACGAGCTCTCGCCGCTGGGCAGCCCGGGAACATGTGTGTCGAACACCTGCCAGCGAACCAAGAACTGTTGGGTCGCTTCGATATTCCAGAAAACGGTGAGAAGCCGCCATGGCGCACCTTGGCCTGCCGAGGTCATCACGATATCGTCGAGCGAACTTGGCATCGGGCCCCCCGAGGCAAAGTGCGAGCTGTCGCCGTTGTCGTTGTGGTAGGCCGTAACCAAGTCGTTGCCGGGGATCGGAATCTCGTTCATACCCGGGGCGTCGCCGATGCGCACCGCATGGAAAGGGACCTCGCGGCCGGTGACATTTTGATAAGTGCCGTCAGGAAGTCGGACCGAGCCGAACGTCGCTTTCATGGTTCCCCATGATTCGTTTCGCTGAGACACCGCGGGAGCGAACGCAGCAAGGAGCAGGAGGATAAAGAATAAGACCCGTTTCATAGCATCTCTAGATATAGAATGATACACCGATTGGCTCGACGTTACTCTATTGATGACCCCCGGAGCGCGTTTGTTCCCATGACATCGAGTATCAAAGGCACCAGGTGAGACCAGATGACCAAAACAAGGCTCGAAGCTTTCAGCGACGGAGTGATTGCCATCCTAATCACGATCATGGTGCTCCAGTTCAAAGTGCCGCATGAAGCTTCTTGGGAGGCTCTGCGGCCACTATTGCCGAAATTTCTCACCTACTTGCTGAGCTTTGTCTTCGTGGGAATTTACTGGAACAACCACCACCACATGCTTCAAGCGACGCAACGCATCAACGGCAAGATTCTGTGGGCCAACCTCCACCTGCTCTTTTGGCTTTCGCTTACGCCGTTTGTAACAGCATGGATGGGTGAGAACCACCCTGAGCCCGTGCCGACCGCGTTCTACGGCGGCGTTTTGCTGGCAGCTGCAATCGCATACACGATTCTGCAGAGTCAAATCGTAGCGCACCACGGCCCCGACTCGCCGCTTAGACACGCCGTTGGGAACGACCTTAAGGGCAAAGCCTCGGTGATTGCGTACATCGCCGCAATACCGCTCGCGTTCGTGCAAACCTGGCTGTCGATAGCGCTGTATGTCCTCGTCGCGCTGACTTGGCTCGTCCCCGATCGAAGGATCGAGCGCCAACTGAGCTAAGCTATCGATCGAGAACCGGCACCGTGGGCGCGAAGTACTCGTCCTCGAGGCCGAGCGCCTCCGGCGGGACATTCAGCGCGATTTTGTCCGTCGCTTCGACCATGGCGACCACCAGCGGGAACTTGCCTGAAGGGGCCAACTTGGTGAACTTCGAGTCGCCCCAAGCCTGCGCCTCGGCATAAGCTCTAAAACGAATCACACGGTTGTTGGCTGCGTCGAGGTCCATTTCGCCGCGGATCGTCCCGTCGAGCCCGCGGGTTCCGTCTGAAAGCTTTTGCGTGAATGCTCCTTTAAAACTGTATAGAAGTTTGCCCTTGGATTTGCCGAGGGGCTTCATCGTGAAATCGGCCTTCTTAACTTGACCGGGCAGCCACATATCGGGCTCGCCACGCACATTGTCGATCAAGTGGTATCTCAGGATCCGTCCCGCCAATGCGTCGGGCATCTTGAAGCCATTGCCGGACACGCCCGCTGCGATGATCGCCTTCACGTCGGAGCCGATGATCCATAGGTGGTCTCGGCCGACGCTCTTGTTGAGCGCGTTGG
>JACDEQ010000300.1 GCA_013816225.1 Armatimonadota bacterium
GGGTCAACATGTTCTGGCACCGAGGTTCCTTGGGCGCCGTTTTCCGTGTCATTCCTTTCCAAGTGAAGACGATCGACGAGCTGCAGATCCCGCAGGTGACGAAGCAGCTTGCACTCCTGCCTCGCGGCTTGATCCTCGTGACCGGTCCAACCGGCTCGGGAAAAAGTACAACTCTTGCGGCGCTTGTTAATCACATCAACACTCACCGCAAGCAGCACATCTTGACGATCGAGGATCCGATCGAGTACATGCACACGGACCAGGTGTCCATCATCAACCAGCGCGAACTGGGTGTCGACACGCACTCGTTCGCCGATGCCCTGCGGCATGTTATGCGGCAGAACCCGGACGTCATCCTTGTAGGAGAGATGCGCGACCTGGAAACAATCCAGCTCGCTATAACCGCCGCTGAAACCGGCCACCTCGTCATGTCCACGCTTCATACCGTCGACGCCGCTCAGACGATCGACCGGATAGTCGATGTTTTCTCGCCAGACCAGCAGGCCCAGATTCGTACGCAGCTCGCCGTAACGCTTCAGGCGGTGATCAGCCAGTCCCTACTTCCGACGAAGGATGAAAAGGGGCGTATTGCGGCATTCGAAGTACTGGTAGCCACGCCAAGCGTTCGCACACTCATTCGCGAAGGCAAAACACACCAGATATATTTAGACATCCAGACCGGACACGAATTCGGGATGCAAACCCTCGACAGCCACCTCTTGGAGTTGCTCAAGAACGACCAGATCGATTACGACCACGCCCTTGCGCGCAGCCAGGCTCCGCAAGAATTCCAGCGGCGCGCAATGAACATGGGAATCAAGGAGGCAGCTCCCGTTGGATAGGATCGACAAATTGCTGCGAAAGACGGTCGCGATGGAGGGCTCCGACCTGCACATCAAGGCGGGGGCCCCTCCATACTTTCGCGTGCATGGCGAACTTGTTCAAGACGATTCAGAAGAGCCCTTTACCGCCGAAACGGCACGGGAAGAAATCTTCGCGGTAGTCAGCGAAGTCCAAAGAAGGCGGTTCCTTAAGGAACTGGAGCTGGATTTCGCTTATGAGATTCCGGATCTGGCCAGGTTTCGCGGAAATATCTACCAACAGCGTGGGCTAATCCAGGCAGCATTCCGCGTCATTCCGCTCGAGATCGAAACGCTCGAGAACCTTCGCTTGCCCCAGATCGTGAAGAACTTTTGCGACAGACCGCGCGGGCTCGTGCTAGTAACAGGCCCTGCGGGCAGCGGAAAGTCGACGACGCAGGCCGCCTGCATCGACTACATTAACCACACTCAGGCGTGCCACATCGTCACGGTCGAAGACCCGATCGAGTTTATACACGAAGACGATAAGGCGGTCATCAATCAGCGGGAACTCGACTTCGACACCCTTAGCTTTGCCAACGCGCTCAAGTACGTACTGCGACAAGACCCCGACGTCATCTTGGTTGGCGAAATGCGGGACCTCGACACGATCCAACTGGCGATCACGGCTTCAGAAACGGGGCACCTGGTTTTCGGAACCCTGCATACCGTCGACGCCGTGCAGACCGTGGATCGGGTCATCGACGTCTTCCCGATGCACCAGCAGCAACAAGTTAGGATGCAGCTTTCGGTGAACCTGGTCGGCGTGATTTCGCAGACGCTTGTAAAGAGGGCAGACGGACGTGGGCGTACAGCGGCATTCGAGACGCTCAATGCGGTTGGGGCGATTAGGAACCTGATTCGCGAGAACAAAACCTACCAGATCAGCTCGATCGTTCAGACGGGCATGAAACTCGGCATGCAAACTTTGGACCAATCGCTTGCAAATCTCGTGCGGCACCACATCGTCACCCATGAAGAGGCAGCGCTCAAGGCCAAGGACAGGGGCGAGTTCGAGCGGCTGATCGAAAACTGAGGGCCTTGGCCAAAAGGGGCTCGGCGTCGAAGATATTCTTCGCGTTGGCCGCGTTCGGCGCTTTGTCACAGGCCCTTTCCCTGGTTGCGCGCGTAAGAGATAGCCAAACAGACTTCAGCGTCTTCTACCGTGGCGCCGTAGCCCTGAGCCAAGGCGCTGGGGGAGAGTTTTACAGAGCGATCGACGCGCCGACCGGCTGGTACAACTGCACCCCACCCACAGGTATGGGCGTGTTATACGGGCTGACTCCCCTGACGCCGACAGCGGCCGCTGGGGTGTGGGCTGCTTTCAACCTGTGCTTGCTCGGCGTCGGCATTTGGCTGCTCGCCGGAATCGTGAAGCGCCTCGAGCAGGACGGCCAGGCGTACGAATCATCTTTTCTATGGGCGTCGGGGACTCTTCTGGCATTAGGCTCGTCCTGCATCCAGGTTGGGCAGTTCAGCGTCCTGTTTGTCGCGTGTTGGCTTCTGTATGTATGGGCTGTGGCGATGGATCGCAAGTGGCTGGCAGCGTTGAGCATCGCTTTGCCCGCGAGCGTTAAGGTATATCCTGCGATCCTGGCGGGTGTGCCGGAGTTTCTTCGCAGACACCATGAAGTAGCGAGAATTGCGCTATGCCTGGTGGGTCTTGTCATCGTTGTTCCGTTCTTTCTGTACGGCCCGCGCTCTTGGGAGTTGGCCGTAGGCTTCGTCGATTACTCGCTCCTCGCTCCCGGCGGGAGAGTCGCGGACTCGGCGGACCCGACCGCTTTTTCGAATCAAAGCATCGACGCCGTGATGCTCCGCTACTTGACTTACCAAGAGCCGTTCCATTCTCGCGCGCCCTGGCTCGCACATCTAAATCTCGGGGCATCCCAGGTACTGTTTGTCGCGAACTTGGTGCGGCTTGCGATTCTTGCGGTGACCGCATTTGTGACGTCCAGGGCGGCTCGGCGCCTTACCGATAGCCCGGTTTTGGTGACACTGCTCGTTATGGCAGCTTGGTGCGCTGCACTTTATCTGATCCTGCCGGGAGCCAAAGGCCGCTATGCAGTATACGCGTTCCCGGCGTTCTTGCCGCTACTTGCTTCTGCTGCAACGAGACCGCATTCGAAGTGGCTTTGCCTGGCCGCCGGTCTTTCTCTCTTCCTGCTTATGCAGCTTGGCCCGGATTGGCTGAACGCGTTGAGCATTTCGATCGCCGCCCCGATCTTTCTGTGGACATTCAATCTTCGCGTTTTGGCACGTCGAGTGCCGGCTTTCCCTCCCTCTCCGATCCTCCGCCCATTTGCCCGCGATGAGAGTGAGTTGGATTCGCAAGTCCGTTGCCGCGGCAATTAAAGGTGGGGGCACGATCCGGCTTTCGGGTAAATCTTGGCGATGGCATTCAGTGGTATTTGGCACGCGAGTTTTATGGTGGAGAACCTGGAGCGGTCGATCGAGTTC
>JACDEQ010000301.1:0-2157 GCA_013816225.1 Armatimonadota bacterium
GTCGTAGATCCCCCACGCAGCGAGCATCCCAAGTTCGAGGAACGGCGTGTCGGGGTCGACGAGCATCTCGATCCGCTCGCGGGCCGTCAGCTTGCCGCGTTCGTGGTGGAGCTTGAGAGCCTTCTCTGGCCCGCCCTTGCGAATCCGCGCCCGCCGCTCCAGAAGCTCCTCGGCGACTTCGGCATACCGGCAAGCGTTCCTCCGAAACTCCTCCCCCTTCACGTTGACCTTGCTCCGAATCGGCTCCATCGGCTTGATTGTACTTCCCCTTTTTGTGTGGAGAGTCGGCCGCCTCCAAATGGGTCGAACAGGTCTTATAGGTCCTAAGGCGGCACGTCAGCGTGGTTGCGAAGCCTAGTCGCACCCCGTGGAGCGCTCGGGCGCAGGAAGTTGCCCATTGTCAAGGACGACTCGTTGCCGGGAAGACCGCTCAGTTCGGGACCAGGCAGAACGCCGATGACGACGCGTTCCTTTTCGCAGCCGAAGGCGGAAAGCATCGCTGGAACAGCGACGCCCCACGCCAACGCGAACCGCGTCCGCGCTTTGCGGAGGCCGGGGCGACTTCGCGTCATTACAGCTCCGTCTTTGCGCCGGCAATAACGAACGCAGAGACGGCCCGCCGCGATCGGACACCAGGCGGGCAGCTTCATCTGAGGTCATGGCGGAAAGATTGAAGACGTGCTGTTGGCAGTGGCCGCAGAAGCGCACGCCATCGTCGCCCTCCATCTCGCTCCAGTCGGCGTGACAGGGCGACGCAACGCGCACGCTCGCGAGGAGGTCTTGCTTACGGATCATGCAAGGTGAGTGTCGAAGAAACGGACTAAAGTTCACGCGAACTACCCGTGGGTGAAGCCGTCAGCCGCATGTCCCCGACACGGGCGTCATTGTCCGATGCCCCACACTGCGCCATGGCGGTCTACAATGTTTGTAACGCTCGTCATCCAGGTTTATAGGAGTGCATGATGAACACCATAACCGCTTTGTTCCTGATGCTATCGATGCCCCTTCTCATTGGCGATAGCCCCGGCCAGGAGCCGACGACCCTTGCCTCTCTCGAAGCTCAGATCGCCTCATTGAAGGCGACTTGGCGCGAAATCGCCTGGAAGAGCTGCTTGCTCGAAGGGCTCAAGGAATCGCGAGAGAAAAAGAAGCCCGTGTTGCTCTGGGTCTTCATCGACCGGCAGCTGGACGATGCGCGCTGCTGAGTGTTCGCAGGCGCCGTCCTGTTGCCCGATGGGTCCTCGGAGATCACGGTCGACGTCCACCTCGCCACCAAGCCCGGCCAGCGAGGTACCGGATACGTGAAGTTCTTCGGCGACGACATCGAGCGCATCCCCGGGGACCGCGAGCTGAACCTCTATGCCGACGTGGGCGAGGACAAGAAGGTGAGCAAGACCTGGAAGCTGAAGCCGAGGACGTACGAGGCCAAGGACAGCCACGTGACCCTGTACATCGGTTTGGGAGACGGCCCGATGTTCGCTTTCAAGTACCGCATTGTACGGTAGGCCTTGATGCCTGTCATTTAGCGGGTGCTCCGGTGGTGTTTCAGAACGCTTCGGCGGCGTTACATTTTGAGAATGTAAAGGCACCGGACGGGGATGTAGCGCTTCAAGACGAGTTGGGGCATCGCGCGCGTGTTCCAGGGACAAGCTCGCGCAGGTCGCACAGGTCGAGAATCACGAAACGCTTGTCCCCGGCACACGGATGAGAGCACGGCCAAGCTCTTGCACTCCCAATTACAGCCCCGAGCCCCTGAGCGCGCGCTCGAACTGGGACCAGCGCTTTTCGAGCGATCCGGTGAGGCCGAGCGAGAAGCGGATGAGGCCCGGCGAGAGGGCGATGGACTGCCGGTCCTCGTCGGAGAGTTCGCTCGAAGTCGTCCCGGCCGAGGCCGACATCAGCGTATCGAAATAGCCGAGGCTGACGGCGATGTAGCCAAACCGGTCCTTCTGCAAAAGCTCCATAAAGTTGTAGGCGCGCTCGGTGGTCTCCAAGTCGAGGCAAAACACCCCGCCCGCGCCGAACCCCTCGTTCGATATCCGTTGCAATAGCTCGTGCTGAGGGTGCGCCGGCAGGCCGGGATAGATCACGCCGAGGCCGTGCCCCTCGAGCTTCTCGGCGAAGAACTGCGCGCGGCGGCTGTGCTCTTTCAAGCGC
>JACDEQ010000301.1:2167-3314 GCA_013816225.1 Armatimonadota bacterium
GTCCCAGGTGCGGAAGGCGCAGGCTCAGTTCGAACGCCACCTTCGGGTCCATCGTCGGACCGCAGAGCATGAGCGTGCCCGCGTTCACGTCCATGAGTTCCATGATGAACTCCTTGCTGCCGCAGATCGCCCCTGCGATGATGTCTGAAGCGCCGCTCAGGAACTTAGTCATGCTGTGGACGACGACGTCGGCGCCATGACGAGCGGGTGTGAGGATCATGGGCGAGAAAGTGTTGTCTACAACGAGTTTCGCGGCGTGCCGGTGGGCGATTGCGGCGAGCTTGGGGATGTCGGGGATGACAAGCGTGGGGTTGCCGAACGACTCGACGTACAACACCTTCGTCCGCTCGGTGAACTCCCTTTCCACGGCGTCGAAGTCGGTGATATCGACCATCGTCGTGCTGATTCCGCATTTGGCCGGCAGCAGGTTCTTTAGGACGGCATACGCGCCGCCGTAGATCACTCGGCTGGAAACGATGTGGTCGCCCAGCGAGCAGACCTGCATAAGGGTCGAGACTATCGCGCTCATGCCACTGGCCGTGCAGTAGGCCGCCTCGGCGCCCTCGATCGCGGCCATTTCCTTGGCGAGGGAGTAGACGGTGGGGTTGAAGTGCCGCCCGTAGAGGTAGCATCCGCGCTCCGGCCCGCGCCTTCCGCCGAAGATCTCGGGCATGAGTTCGGCTTCCATGACCGTGAACGCCGTGCTCGCCTCGATCGACATGTTGACGCCCCCGTGCTCGCCGAATTCGTGCCGCATCGCCGCGAGTGCCTCATGAGGATCGAACTGCTCACTCATGGTCGGAGGATAGCACGAGCAGGAACGTGGGTCTCGTCCGCCGAAATTGGAGATATGTATATGGTTGTATCTCGTTGGAGGCCCGTGGCGGGCCACGAAGCTGATTTCGAAGCCTTGGGAAGCCAAGCTAGGACACGCATGCGGCTGGTCGATGGCGTCGACATGATCGAGGCGTTTAAATCCGGCGGTGAGGTGGTAGTCGTGGCGGGTTATTCCGACGCCGATGCCTACCGGCGGATCGTCGAAGACGAGAAGGGCCCGTTCGCTACGATCGCGTCGGAGGTAGGGATCGAGCAAGCCGGCGAGTGGCTCAGCTCGGAACGCGGCCAAACGTTGGGCTAAACCTGGCGG
>JACDEQ010000302.1 GCA_013816225.1 Armatimonadota bacterium
GCCCAAGCTCGTGCGCAGGCACTACCACGTTATCGAGGCCCCGGTTAGCCCGCATTCGCCGTTTGCTCTCTCGCTCCTCCTATGCCTAGGGTGCAGCCTGCTTGCCGCCCAGATCGGCATGGCGGGAATCGTCGGCGCGTTCCTCGCCGGCACGGTCTTAGCCGAGATCGGCGAGCAGTACGGCCTCGAGAAGCAGCTAAGACCGATCCTCATGTTCCTCGCGCCCTACTTCTTTGTGGTCACAGGCATGAAGGTCGACCTGTCCCTACTCGGCGATCCCGATATGATCTCGTCGGTGGTCGTCGTGACGGTTCTTGCGATCTTGGGCAAGGTCATCGGCTGCGGATTCGGGGCGTGGCGGCTCGGCAGGCGCGAAGCGCTCACGATCGGAATCGGAATGACGCCCCGGGGCGAGGTCGGCATCATTATCGCGGCCCTTGGGCTATCACAAGGGATTTTGAACGGACATATGTACGCGATCATCATCGCCATGTCGCTGCTGACATCCATCTTCGCGCCTCCGTTCTTGGCTGCGCTCCTGAGGCGAACACCTACTTCGGAAAAGCTCGCCTGAGGTCGGAGAGGTGCTCGTGGTCGGTCCAGTCGAGACGAAGCGGCGTGATTGAAACGTAGCCGTCGTTGACCGCCTGAACGTCCGTCCCCTCTTGCGAGCTGTCCATGACCACGGTGCCACCCTGCCAGAAGTATTCCCGCCCCCAGGGGTCCGACCGCCTCTCGACCCGGTCCTCGTAAATGCGAGTGCCCATCTTGGTGATCTTCGTTCCCCTAATTTCCGTCCAGGCGATGCTCGGTACGTTCACGCTGATCGCGCCATGCTCACGAAATGGCACTTTCAGTAGCCACGGCAACCATTCCTTGAGCCAATTCTCCGCGGATTCATAGTGCAGCGGCGCCATTTCGACGTACGCGGCAACCGAAATCGCAATGGAGCGGATGCCGTTCACCGCACCTTCGAGGGCACCGGCGACCGTTCCGGAATACGTAACATCCCAACCGAGGTTAGGACCGTTGTTGATCCCGCTCAATACCAAATCGCAGCCCTTCGGAAAGTACTCGGTCATGGCGAGATTCACGCAATCCACGGGTAAGCCGTTGACCTCGTACGCCTCATAGCCCCCCTCGACATCGGCCTTTCGCACGCGTAGCGGATCGCGCAGCGTCATCCCGCGGCCACAAGCGCTTTTCTCCCGATCCGGCGCGCAGAGGACGACACGGCCGTACGCCGCGGCCACCCGTGCGAGCGCATGCAACCCGGGCGCGCGCACGCCGTCGTCGTTGGTGAGGAGGATTTGCACGAGGAGCCAAGTTTACCGATGTCGCCAAAAATCACGACTTGCCCCCAGCTTGCATCGCGCATGCTGAATGCTGCAATTGGGTAAGTGTTTTCCTAACGCCGTGAAGCCAGGTTCTTGAATACTCGACTGCCTCGGATGTGAAGTGGCCATCCCTCTTGGACCGGTTTCTAGATTAAATACTTCCCCTTGTGATGTCGGTCTTGCGCGCGGCCCGCATATCGTTCCCAAACTGCAGAGCCGGCTTCCATTACTCGGCTCCGGACAGTTCGAACTCTTCGTGGAGCAGGCGCACGGCCCTGTCGGTATCTGATTCCGGCACAAGCACAGAGACTGAAAGTGAGCTGTCGCTTGTCTGGATTATATTGATGCTTCCACGTTGCAACGTCTCCGCAACGCGAAGGAAGATACCCGGCTGCTGAAGGTACTCGTGCGCGATCATTGAGACGAGGGCACAATTCTCCGTCAGCAACGCGGTGCATTTACAAATTTCCCTCTCCCCGGACCGCAGCATTTGCTCTTGTGCCGATACTTCCGTTGAGCTTGCGCGGCCAACCTGAACGATGTAGGTCTTATCGTCGCCGATCGGGATTACGATCCCGTCGAGGATTTCCTTGACCTTGGCCAGTTGCTTTCTTGGCACCGCGAACGCGAAGCTGTTCTCGTGCGTGTTGAGCATAAACAAGTTCACGCGGTGATTCGCCATCAGCTTATAAACGTTGTGCTCGAGCGTGCGCTTATCGTCCTCCGAGGGAACTTCAAAATGAAGGTAGACCAGCTTGCCGGTGTGCGTTACGCCGGTGACGCGGCGGCCGGGAAATTCGTCCTGGCTCACGATCTCGGTTCCCACCTCGTCGGTGAAGGTGCTCTTGACCCAAAGCGGGATGTTGTACTTCATCGCGATTTCAGCGGCGCGCGGGTGCAGCACTTTGGCGCCTTGATGGGCAATTTCTGCCACTTCGTCGTAGGTCATCTTGCGCAAAGTCGGTGCATCAGGCACCGAGGACGGATCGGCCGTCTTAACGCCGTCGACATCCGTATAGATTTCGATAGCCTCAGCCTTGAGCGCCACCCCGAGAGCGCTCGCCGTCGTGTCACTGCCACCGCGGCCCAGTGTTGTGATTTCGCCGTAGACGGAACCGTCCGCGGGTTTCGAGCGGCCCTGAAAGCCGCAAACGACCGGCACGCGCCCCTGTTCGACAATTCTCCAAATGTCGTCGGGTTGAACCTCGATAATGCGCGCATTACCGTGCGTGCTGTCCGTCACCAGCCCGGCCTGTCCGCCCGTCATTGCGCTTGCGGGCTGGCCCAAAGACTTCAGGGTTTGAGCGAACACGCACGTAGACATGATCTCGCCGCAGCAGAGCATGAGGTCCATTTCGCGCGCTTCGTACGGAACGAGCGGATCGACCTCGCTCAGCAGCGAAAGCAACGTATCGGTCGCATACGGTTCGCCTTTCCGCCCGATAGCGCTGACCACGACGACGGGAGAGTAACCGTTTTCGGCGGCCGCGACGACTTTGCGGGCCGCTAACAGGCGGCTCTCGGCGGTGGCGACACTTGTGCCCCCGAACTTCATCACGACGATCCGCTTCACAGGATGTCCACGCGCCCAACGAATTCGCGAAGAGCATCGACCGTCGTCTGCGATCTTTCTGTCTGCACGACCATCATCACGCAGTCATGCATGTCCCCGACATTGTAAACGGTTGCGCCTGCTTCCAATATGATTTGTGCGATTCGAGCCATCAGGCCGCTCTCATCGCGCACGTTCGGAGAGCTGACCCGAATGACCGCCTTGCTGCGGTGATAGCTTGCCGGAAAGCCCGCCTCCTCCAGTGCGTCGACCACTTGTTGCTGGGCCCCTTCCTCGACAATAAAGGAGAACTGAGCCTTTCCGAGCTTGAGGAAGTCGATCGAGAAGCCGCCGCCCTTCAGAACCTGAAGCGCGTGTGTGAAGCTCGAACCGCTATCGGCCCCTTTCACCACCACGAGAG
>JACDEQ010000066.1 GCA_013816225.1 Armatimonadota bacterium
CTACGAGACATGCCTATCGGAGCCGACTTTCTTAAAACCAGCGTCTGGCATCGTGTACTCCCTTCGGGCTGGATTCCTTCCCGGCCATCAATACTAAAGACATTCTGCACGGCTTTGCCTCTCAATTGCATATCCAACCGAAACACCCGATGCCTCTCGTTCCAAAAGCGGCTGCGCAAAGCGTTCTTCTCTTTCTTGATCCATCCGGGCTCTGGGCAGGGGCACATTGAGATCGAGTTCCTGTAGGAGTGCCTGGGAAGCTTGGCCCATCTCCTCCCGCAAAAAGTAGCCATCATCCACAACCGGAAGTTCGGGTTCAGCGTGCAAGACTGCTGCGAAACTCATCGTCGTGTCGCGCGCTTATGCTAAGGGTGGGCGCTAGTTTCGGAAAGGCAGGTTATCGGCATTTGGCATGTATTCAGGCTTCTCTAATCTCTTTGCGATAAGGTCCCGGGACTTGGGATCGATATCTATGCCGATGGCGTGGCGGCCGTTTGCAAGTGCTACTTCGATCGTTGTGCCTGACCCGACAAAGGGATCGAGGACTGTTCCGCCGACAGGGCTTCCCGCCAAGATGCAAGGCTCAATGAGTTTGGGCGGAAAGACGGCGTAGTGTGGTCCTTTGAAAAGAGCAACAGGGACCGTCCAGACCGAGCGTTTGTTCTTGCCCAACGGATGGCACATGTCTATGGAGCGCAGACTGTTTGATCGGCCTCGTGGAGACGCGGATCCAGGCGGCGGCCGGTGGGCGTACCTCATTCTCCTCAGACTTGAAGCCATATGCGGCTCCCTGAGAGCATCGCTATCGTAGTAGTAGCGGCGGCCCTTGGAGAAAAGAAACATATATTCGTGGCAGCGGGTCGGCCGGTCTTTGACGCTTTCCGGGGTGCAGTTGGGTTTATGCCAGATGATATCGCAGCGCAGCAGCCAGCCGTCTCTTTGCATGGCCAAGGCAACTCTCCAGGGAATGCCGGCCAAGTTCTTGGGTGATAAGTTGCCGGACGAAGGCGTGGCGATCCGGACGTTCTGATGGCTCGATCTGGCCCGCGCCCCGAACTGACGAACATCTTTTCGACCGGCTGCCTTGCCGCTGCCAATGTAAGAGTCTCCGAGGTTGAGCCAGAGCGTGCCGTCATGACGGAGGACGCGCCGAGCTTTTCGAAAGACCTTGACAAGCCTTCGAACATATTGATCAACTGTCGGTTCCAATCCGATCTGTCCCTTGACCCCGTAGTCTCTCAGGAACCAGTACGGCGGGGAGGTAACGATTGCATGAACGGATTCCTCAGGCATATCCTTGAGGCAGGTTTCGGCGTCGCCGATGATGATCCGGCTGGTTGGCATTTCGGAACTTTAGATTGCTGTCTCGCAGCTGCCAAATATCATCGCTCGAAAGCTCCGGATTATTGACTTAGGCGTGTGCTATTGCTACCATTTGCGCGTGATCGCCTTCTCCCTGGGGCTTCCCAATGGCCTTAGGGAGGAGGTGATCACATATTGGAAGCGACACGTACCTTTGAGCTCGGCCAGATTGTCATAACGGCCCATGCTCTTGAAGTTCTTGATCCAGAAGCTATGTTGAATAGCCTCAGGCGTCACGCCAGAGGCGACTGGGGCGAACTTTGCGAGGAGGATAAGGCCGAGAACGAGCTTTCGCTCAGGGAAGGCTTCCGTTTACTCTCGGCCTATCATGACCGCAACGGCGTCAAGTTCTGGATCATTACCGAGGCAGATCGGTCGGTAACGACAATTCTTCTTCCCGAAGATTACTAGGGCAGCCAAGCGGCTGCCCTTTACCTTTTTCAAATGGGGGCAGACCATTGGTTAGTCACATGTAAGTGAGCTCCTCTTACCTTTGCCAAGGACTCGAAGATAGCCACACCGCCAATTCGCGTCGCTTGCTCAATTTACGAGTGTCGTTGTCTTGCCATCGCCGGTGTAATCGCAACGACCCGCGGTACACAACTCACCAATTTCATCTCAATCAAGCCAACCGACCGCCGCTCGAGGTTGTTCCTTGAAGGCGTCTGCATATGGAGGAAAGCCCTGTCGAACAACGGGCAGCTACTAACAAATGCGCAGCACTTATTCCGCTTAAAAACTGTCTCCACCCATCACCGAAGTCGCAATACGGAGCAATGTCCGTCCGCGCCGAAGAACTTGAGACGCCCAGTAGCCCGATGCCAAAGGCGAAGCCGTCCTACGAATAACTGCGGACGAAGGAAGTCCAGCACTCCGAAGCAGTCAGCCAGACCATTTCCGACGACAAACCAGTAGCGCCCAAAATGAATCTCCTGGCGTTGTTCTGAGCATTCTGGCTGATCTGTAAATCTCGAAATAAATCGAAACCCTCGATGTAGAATATTCGAAGATCTTTAGTTGCTCTTATCATTCGCTCCGCGGTCTAGTCTGTTCCGACCTGCAATCATGTAAATCGCGCCAGAAGCGCAAAGTATCGACAGGGTCAAAACTAAGGCGGAGTGGGCACCGATATTCGTTGCAACAATCGGTGCCAGCATAACTACCAATACTGGAAGACGACGCGTTTCCCAGTACCGTGCTTTCGTCGACTCAGCTCCTCGGCCCGTTTCAGTAACGAAGAGCAATATTAAGACCATGGTTAGTGCTACATTGCCTGCAACGGCGAGAATAGCTGCACTTGTCATGGCCAATCAGTATTCAACAGGAAGGCCGTAACGAGCAGGCCGTAGACAAAGGCGGCCTGAACCGCGGGGGCGGCCTTGGTCTTTGACCCGATTGCAGTGGACGCAACTGACGCTGCGAGCCACTTATCTATCACAAACCAATCCAGCATTGTCAGACCAGCACCGAAATACCAGTCGATATCCATCCCGTTTATTGCCATGGTCATGAAAATAAGGGAGTACCTGGCAAATTGAATGGCGCTTGTCACTTCCGCCGGCGTTATCGCAAGGGCTGCTTGCGCAGCCGAAGCCATTAGTAGCGCTATCCCAGCCCCGTACGTCAGCGTGCCAAAGAGGCTCCTCAGGACGTCGTCCCAGGTTGCTTCCTTGCCAGTAACATCATGCTTGGTGACGGGGCTATTTGCCGCGTACCCGAACCAGTTCCAGCCATCGCGCCCGGGATCTTGCGAAATGAATCGTCCTGTCCCCGGCTCGTAGTACCGCGCACGCATATAGATGAGCCCACTCTCCGCAATCCCTCCTGTGTCCCAGATTCGCGACATAGCCTTGCTCGGGGCCACTCCCGTCGCGAATCCCGCCCCAGGCGTCGTACTTCCGATTGTTTTGGCGCTCATAGTAGGGTGCGTTCTCCGTACGAGACAGTGTCGCGATCATGTTGCCATGGCCGTCATACACGGGGTAGGAGGCGGTCTTGTTCTGGTTCGGATCAGTCACCTCGATGCCGTCGACGCCTCTCGCCTCGAGCGCATCGTTTCCAGTTGAGTCGACTTTGCAAATGGAATTGTTTGCGGAGTAAACAAACCAGTTCCAACCACCTCATCACGGGCGCAACGCTCCTTCGGCGCAGTGAATAATGGCGACTCTGTTATGGCGCATCGCGGTCGCCTTTGTCTGCGCCCTTGCTTTTAGTTCCGAAGAGTGACCCAAACTTCCTTGCATACAAAGGGCGAACGTCCCAGCCGGTTGGTGATCGCCAAGTCAAAATGCTAATGAGAGTGAGCGCAATTACTCCAAATGCTAGCAACCATGGCCAGAAAGCGTTCGTATGTTCTTGCGTGAATTCTGCGAGAATGATCGGCGAAAATGCCAGTATGTAGTGCGCAGCAATGAATAATTCTCTGGCATACTTCTCCGAAAACAGAAATCTGCGCGGTGAGAACGTTTGTGCTCTGACAATTGCCATTAACGCAAAGAGGCAATAAAAGAACTTAATGGAGTCGGGCATAGCATTCATCCAAGCGGAAAGGGGCTCATTACATCCTGTATGTCAAGACCCAGCAAGAGTGATTGGACGTACCAGGAATAAGCTGTACACAGGATCACGGCGTTCGCGGCCGCTGTCCGGCTTCCCGCAGCCAAAGCAGTTGCCTGCTGAGCCATCATTTTGTTTATGCCTCGCAAAAGTATCAGTTCAAGAACGAGGGCCATTGCAGCTGAGCCAGCTTTAGACGCTGGCGAAATGTCTGACCAGACCGACGCGATGGCTAGGCTCGCGACACCGGCTTGAGCAAACTGAACGGCGAGCGTAACACTAGCAACGTCTTTCGCGTAGGTAGCGGTGATAATCGCACTGGTGAGTAACGTCCACCCCACTGCAAAGAAGAACCCTCCGCCTGCTCCGAAGTGTACGTCGAACTTACCGGAGAAATCGACGAGGTTTACCGGATTTCCAGAAGCATAAACGTACCAGTTCCACCCATCCATGGCGGGGTCTTCTGAAATAAACCGCCCAGTTCCCGGCTCGTAGTACCGCGCCCTCATGTACGTCAGCCCGCTCTCCGCATCCCGCCTATGCCCAAGGTTCGCAACATAGCCCTGCTGGGGGCCGGAACCGGCGCGAATTTCACCCCAAGCGCCGTACTTGCGATCGTCTATCCGGTCATAGTAGGGTAAGTTGAGGTTGCGCTTTAGCGTCGCGATCATGTTGCCGTGGCCGTCGTACACGGGGTAGACGGCGATCTTGGTGGTCCCGTCGGGGAGCGTGGTCTCGAATCCGTCGATGCCTCTCGCCCCCAGCGCATAGCGGGTGACCGTCTTCTGCGGCGTAATCTGCCCGACTGTGTAGTCCTCCTCAAACCCCATCTGGCCATCGTAGTAGTACCTCGTGGTGGGTTTGTTCACCGCCCATATCTCGTCGTAGTGCCCGCTAGACTGTTGCGCCGACTGTTGCGATTCATCATCGACCCACGTGATCGTCAGACCTTCGACCTTCTTCGCACGCAGCCCATCGACCCGGTACGTATACTTAGCCCCTTGCGTCGTGCTGCATGTCGAATTCAGCCTACCAAGCTCGTCCCAAACGTATCTCTGCACCGACGACTGCCCGTAGTTCTTCCACGTCCGATTCCCCAAGATGTCGTTCTGGTAAACCGCGCCGCCCGGCGAAGCGGTCATCCGGTTGAGCTTGTCGTAACTGTAGCCTGCGGGAACGGATCGGTTTCCAGCGCCGTCGTAGTCCCAAGCCCCCGACTCGCCACCATAGTTGGCGCTTGTCAGCTGCCCGAGCGGGTCGTATCCGTAGGTCTCGTTTCGATCCTGCACCCAAGCCGTGCCATTCCAATCGTAGTAAGCAGCGTCTGTGCGCAGCCCCGTGTCATTGTTGTAGGTATAGGCTTGCTTCGTGATTCCTGTGTAATCGTAGCGCTCATCGTTCCAGGTTAGAGGATCGTCGATATATGTCCCGAAGAGTGTGTACAAGTCAGATATTCGCCCACCTCCATCATAGAGATAGTAGGCGTGCCCCCGCTTGCCGGCGGGATACGCGGCGTATGGTTGTTCAAATCCACCAACCACAAAGGGACTTTGCATGAACGCGGAATGCACCAGCCGCCCCGCGGAGTCGTAGGAATGGTGGAACTGCTCGCGCTGGATTCCCTGCCCGCCGTTCGTCACGGCCGTCATCGTCCTGAACACGCGCCTGTCGTCCGTCGTCCCCACGCCGATGTGGTCGGCATAGGTGTATTCGGTTATACCGTTCGGTGTCGTATACTTGGTGGAGGCTCTGTCGCCTGCCGTATTGTAGGTGTAATCGACCCGATAGATCTCGGGGTTGAGAAGGACGATATTCAGTTCGCGAGTTCTTTGAACCTGACCCCTTTCTCCTAGATTGCCGACGTCCACCGGGAAGTAAGTTATTTCTTGCCGAAGATTCGAAACGTGGTCTGTGGCGGTTAGCAACATTCCCTTATTGCCGGGGTATTGAGTGCCGTATGTATACCGGGCCAGATCTTTGGGTGTGCCACTCGTTCGCCTGACTAGGGTGACATTGCCGGCATCGTCGTAGGAAGCCCTAATGACACGACCCGAGGCGTCTTGGACATCGATGGCCCGGCCGACTTCATCGAAGTCCAGCGTTTGCGTCGTCCTATTGATTCCCCCGAAGTCCTCCTCGACCATCGTGGCGTTGCCGAAGGTGCCGGGCGCATCCGAGTACGTCGTTCTCGTTGTAACCGTCGCGCCCTGCGGCGCTCGCTTGACGACGGTTAGCGGCCTGCCCACGTTGTCGTAGGTGAATTGCGCCGAAGGCGTACCGCTTGTGACGGCTACGTTCTGCCTCCAAGGAAAAGGGTTGTTCGGATCGAAGGGGTACAAGAAGTCGCTGTGCTTTTCGTCATAGACCGCCTTTACCTGGCCCTTTCCCAGCGAGTCGGTCGAGGTGAAATAGTCAGTAAAGGAAATGTTCCCCGCTGGGTCCCGAACCGCCTTTTGCTGGTAATACTTGTCGGCTCCCCAGTAGGCATAGTAGATTATCTTGGTGTTTTCATCTGGGCCGGAGCCAAATAGGAAGCGCTGCTCCTTAACTTCCTTGCGAAGGGGAGCCCCGAAGTAGTTGTAATTCGTGGTCGTAGTGACCCATGCCTTTTCGATGAATGGAATCCCGCCCGTGTCCGATTGAAAAGTGTTAGCGGCAAATCGGCGACGGGTTTCAGTATCATCTACTGGCGAACGTCGGATTCGGCTCTGCGACGTAATTAGGTCTTGCGTGTAAAGGTCGTATATGTTGTCCGAAGCATGGTTGTCGATCTCGTAGAACCTCTGAAGGTTGACCTGGAAGACGCTTGCGCCGGCGAGGTTATACCGTTCCGCATCCACATAGAGGATGCGATCGACCTCGCCTCCATTGAGGACCAGCGCAGCTCCCGAGCGCCGCCTGTGATCGCCCCCGAATAAGAAGATGGGGGCTTCGCTCCCAACTCCGAGTCTGTTTCGAAAATGCAATACGGAGCCGTTTGGAAAGAACACTTTGGCGCAAACATTGCCTGCCAAGTAGTCATCCGAACTGCCTGTATCAAGAGGAGGAGTATAAGTGCCGCCTACGGCGTATAGGATCTCCGTGTCCTGGCCGCGGGAGTCGGTGATCTTGCGCAACATCGGTCCCGGGTTGTAATTGTCAGGCTGTCCATATATGTACTGAGTTACATAGTTGCCCGGGAGCGTCACATCAGTGACCTGAGTTACGCCCGGATCATAACCGTAGTTGACCGTCCGCGTACCATCGCTGATCGCCGTGATTCGGTTGCCGGTCCAGATGAAATCGAACCCGCGACCGCCGGGCATGTCGATTGAAAGGAGGCGTCGCTCCCACACATCGTCGGTCCACCTGTCGAAAAGGACGTAATCCGTGCTGTAGTTGTAGCTCGTCACGTTGCCGTGGCGATCGGTCACGGTCGAGATTTTCATGACGCTGCTCATCCCGGGCGCGCCAGGAAGATTGGGATCAGGTTCGTAGCCGAACTCGTCGTAGTAGTAGACCGTTCCTTCTGGCGTCGTTACGGTCAAGTTATCGATGTAACTGCGCAGCTGGCCGTTAAACATTCGCTTGGCATAAACGACATCGACCTTGTTCTTGTCCCAAGCCGGCGGCGACAGGTATCCATCGACATCCCGCTGGACAACCGTCTGCAGTCCGCCCGCATCTTCGGTGACAACCCCTTCCGTGATGAAGTCATCGGGATAGTTTTCCCAGATGGCAGGCTGACGCGCAGTAGCGGGTTTCTCGACGAAGGTCACCGGCATGCTCCGCGATGGCGCTCCCCCGCCCTTCAACAGCCCGCCGGCCGTGGTTCTCAGATCAACGCTGAGCGTCCAGCCGCGGCCTAACGGCCCTTCATCAGGGGTGTTCGCGCTGTACGTTCTGGTGATCGCTACCGGCACGCCGTAGCCGCCTTCGAAGGCAAGATCAGTGGCGCTGAAGGTGAAGTTGCCGGTCAATAGATCGACGCCGCGATAGTTGATGCCCCATTTGGATTGGCCGGCGATGTACGGGTTCATGTCGACGCCGCTGTCCTTGCCTCGAAGGTTCTCGAGCTCGCTTTTGGTCAGCAGTCTGGTCTTGGCCGCTTTGGCTTTCTCCGGAACAAGTGAAACGGCCAGACGGCCGATATCTTGCCACATGGCCGTCGGCGTAGCCAGGTTGAACATGGCCAGCGTGATACCGGTTGCGATGACCTTGGCGCTCTTCCCGTGGATGCTTATCATTTGAGTTCTCGTTCGATCTTGATGACGTTGAGGATGTAGTTGTCTAAATTCGCGCTTGGCAATTCTCTCATCGAGAGCGAGTCGTCGACCGGATCGTACACTTCGGCGGACTTGCCGTGAACTTTGGTAATGACCAGGAAATGGCCTGCCTCCAGCCAAATCGCCGGTAACGGCAGGGTTTCGAGGTCTTCGAACGCGAGGCTAAGGCCGGTAGCGCCAAGCCCTTGAGCCTTGAGAGCCTTGATCATGCCGGCCATCGAAGTGCCGCTGTCGTCTGTGCCGCAAAGCTTTGAGATTTCATCAAGGCCGGGTAATCGCAATTTGTGCCGAGCAAGGACTTCTCGCACCGCTTTCGGTCCGCAGATAGCCATCTGCTTACGAACGTGGGCTTCGCGGGCCGATATGGCAGATTGGATCAGCTTCTCGTACTTGGCGCTAGGTTTGCCGCCGTTCAGTCTAACCAGTCTGCTGTAAGCTGAATGGACGAGCGGGCTCAGCTGGTTCTCTTTGATGAAATCTAGATATGCTTGGCGAGCCTTTGAGAGGCTGCCCCCAGCTTGCAAACAAACGGCGGCTTGGTAATCAGCTTGCTCCGGAAGTGTTCCGTACTGGGTGCCGAAGCCGCGTCCTTTGTACTCCTCGGCGGCCTGGACGAAAATAGTGCGAGCCTCCTGAAAATCGCCTTCTTTTGATGCGATGTAGCCGAGGCGGAGCCGCGCGATTCCGACCTGATCCTGAACGTCCGGGTCTTTGCTGCCCTTATTCTTCTCGACGAGACTTTCGAAATGGCTACGAGCAGATTTGTAGTCACCCTTCTCGTAGAGGCGATCACCTGAGCTCCGAGCCAAGAACGCCGGGCTGAGGTTGATGGGCTCGCTAGCCATGGCACGCGCTTCTGGTTTGGTACCTGCCAAGGCGATCCAGAGAATGCTGAGCCCGATTGGAACCGTTATGCAGACGATCAAGAGTCTAGAGGGCAACTTTGACCACCCAAAGCCTGGGATGAACGTCGTGGTGAGGGAAAGGCAAACCTTGCGCGTTGAATTCCTTTGAAGAAAAGCTGCGCCAGGAAAAGCCCGTAGGACCGGCCGGTTCATTTTTCGTTGCCACGCAAACCCTCTTTATGTCGTGATCGGTTTCGTAGGTTAGCCCTCGTGTTAACTGCCAACACTTATAGTCGGGTACCGGTAAGTTGAGCGGATCATAAGGTGGAAACACGATTTCGGAAATGGCGCTCAAAGAAAAGTTCGGCGTTCCTGTGCCATCCCAAAGTTCCCCCGGATCGATTGTCCACTGGTTGGCCCATGTTTGATCGTTTTCGGCGGGATAGGTTGGCGGATACGGCGTATGGGGCCAATATGCGCCGAGGTACAGCTGCCCCCCTCCCTTTTTATTCACCGGCATCATAAAGAGACTAAGCGCCAGGTTCCGAATTGTTTGGGTATTAGTGATTTGCGGGAAGAGTAGCTGGGAGCGACCTAGACCGCTCCTGTCCGGATCATCGATCATGCCAGCGAAGAGACCGCCGTTGAATTTCCAGTTTGGAAACATGGCGTAACCAATCTCGTAATTGGGGTCGATGGGCCCGTTCGCATTGAGATGGGT
>JACDEQ010000303.1 GCA_013816225.1 Armatimonadota bacterium
GACTTGATCTGACCGATGAGGGACCCTCGGAGGAATGTCGTAGACAAGGCGGGGTACTTGCGCACAGCTCTGGGCTTAACCTTTCCGTTCCCCCTAGTGCGCGGCTTGGGGCCAGCGGGGACGGCTGGGACGACTGGGACGGCCCGTTGATCCACGCCCGGTTGGTCGACAGGTGGCGTTAGAAAGATTCCTGCGGAGGCCCGTTCGACGGTCCGTCCGGCGCTTGCGGCCAGTTCGTCCAACAGTTTCCGCGCCGCCGCGTCTGCCGCCACTTCGACGGGCACGTTCATGGCCCCTTTGAGCATCCGGACCACGGTCGCGATGCCCAGGTTCATTTTCGACGACCCATCCGCGTAGATGGCCGTGATTTTCTTCCGCACTAACAGTTGGGTAGGGGTAGAGTTAGTCATCAATTTTTTCTCCTGAATGCATATTTTCAATGACTTGGGGTGACCGCCGACCCGTCAGCCCGCGTTCGCCGGTTTGCGTCGCTGGCGCGTGCGTGGGAGGGCTTGACCAAACGTCGGCGCGTTCCGTTCGAGCTCGCCGTCGACCAGCCAGAAGTCGCAGTAACGGTGATGTAGGGCTTCCGCATGTGCCTGATCGCTGAGCCGGATTGTCTCGATGACGTCTTCCAGCGTGAGATTGACGAAGCGGACCTTGCCGTCCTCCGGCTCCCGCAGCTGCGCCTGATAGGCCTCGGCGGCGTCCTGGACGTGATAGTTCAGGCTCGGCGCGATCACGACGAGATAGCCTTCGTCATAGAGCCCGTTGTCGATCATGCTCTGAGCGAGGAGATGTTCGCGCCAGAGCTGCTGCAGCGGGTTGGTCCGGAGCGCCGCGGCGGCGGGCTCGGTGAAGAGACCGCTCGCGTCCGAGAGTTCGGCGTGGCGCGGTTTCAGTTCCGGCACGGGCTCGCGCATGCTCTCGGAATATTTGATCTCGAAGGCGACGAAGCCGTTGCGGCCATGGAAATCTGAGTAGCGGATCAATGCATCGAAGGCGGTGTAGTCGCCCGTGAATTTTGGGTTGCCCCGGCCAGGCGAGTGTTCGAATAGGAGCTGGAGCGCGCCGCCGGTGAAGGCCGGCAGCAGTTCGACCAGATAGCTCGACGCGCGTTCGAGCGCGTGCCCCCAGGGCGCAAGCAGACTGAACGTGAGGGGCATGCTGGAAAGGAGGTTCGTCGCGAGCCGCTCTTTGTCGATGAGCGCGCCGATCTCCCGATAGACAGCCTCGCGCCGGGCGGTATGAGCGATCTCGGGGGTGAGGAAATTGCGGCCTGCTTTGCCTGCCGCCGGCGAGATGCGGCTGCCGAGTTTGCGGCGTTTGCCGTCCTCGTTAACATAGCTGCCGATCGGGAGGTCGCGGTCCTCCCGCCAGAGCGCCTGGAGCAAACGCGCGGCGGAGCGGAACCGCGTATCGAGCGGTTCGTGGACGCGATGTTTCTTGAGGACGTCGGCCGGGATGAGCGGCAGTTGGTGAATGGGTTTTCCGAATTCCGGGGCCATGCTTCGCGCTCTGTTGGACACGAAGCAAATTCCGGCGATGGCGGCAGAAATTTATAGTGGTGATCGAACGGACAGGATTTCTGTGATGCCGATGGCTGATAGGCGCCGGTAGTGTTTGGCGTCCTGTCCGGCGAGCATCAGGCTACGTACCTAGGGGCCAGGAGTTCGAATTTCTTGGGGCGCGCCATTTGCGTACAAAACTGCGAACCCCCTTGCCGGACTGCGAACTAGCGATGACGGCTTGCTCAAGAGCCGATTTGGAACCGTGGATGCGGATCACGCTGTCATCGACCTCGACGGCATCGATGAACGATTGGGAGCCGCCGCGTCCGACGCCATGGTGTGGCGAGCATCCGTCGCGACCACGAAGAGAACGCTGAAACCGGCAAGACAAAGCTATCGGAGACGATCGGAAAGGAATGAGATTCGGCGGTTGGTCGCTGCCTACCCTGGTTATCGGGGAATTCGGCTCGTGGCAGTTCTGACCACGAGCCGATGCTGAACTAGTGATTTTTGAAGTGGTGGAGCGTACCGTCCATCTTGGGGATGGTGATGTCGAACTCCTCTTCATACGTCCACATCTGATCTTCTAGGAAGGATATAGCTACCGCCTCGCCTAGAAGGAGTGAGTAGTCCGTATCGCTGCGCCAATGGATTCCGGCGTGAATGCCATGGCCGAACGAAATATTATGCGCAAGCTTATGCAATTCACCATTTACGGTAAGATGGCCCGGGCCGTTATACGGCTCAAGATACGTTCCATCGGCGGACGGAACGACAGGATTGGCAATTGTCGCATTGCCGTCTAGAAAAAACTTTAGAATGGTAATGCAAGCGCCAGCCACCGTTCCATGACCGGTCGGATACGCTGGGTGGGTTGGCGATCCTTCAGGAAACGTCTGCGAGAGTAGGAAACTGCCGTTGCGAAGGTTACTTAAATTGAGCGCGACCGAGTTGAGGACGATACTGAAGTTACCCAACTTACCAGCGTCCGTCGCGTTCAACTGATTGTCTTTCAACAATTGAACAATTCCCCCCCCAGACTCTGGGCGATGGCGAAGGTGCACGAGCCACTTTTGATACCAAACAGCATTAATCCCGCATTCTCCAGATGAAGCATAAATCTGTAGAGCGGAATGTGCGATTCAGCTATTATAATCAGCATCTTATTCGCACATTGAGGCTCCAATCATGGCCCACCCGGCGGGTGAAACGAACGATGGGTTTCTCAGGCTCGATTTCGACCGCCGCCTGATGCTCCAGTTTTGCGGCTCGGTGGTGACCTCGGATGCCGGATTGCTGCCCTATCGCGAACTCGATGACGTGCTCGGACTGACGACGATGGCGAGTGATGTTCTGGCCGACGCACGCACTGGCAAGAATGGTCGGCACGCATTGGCCGGGTTGTTCCGGCAGTCGGTATTTGGTCGCCTCGCCGGATACGAGGACGTGAACGACGCCGAACGCCTGCGCTATGATCCGGCGATGCGCTGGATTGTCGGGGGCAAGGCGGCTCATGGTTGCGCGGCCTCGCCCAGCCAGATGGGACGCTTCGAGACGCGATGGCTCACTACGGACAAGAACCTGTCGGCACTCACCGAACTTTCCGGCCATTGGATTGACCGCGTTCATGGTCGTCGTCCACCGAAGGGCGTCGTCCTCGATATGGATTCGAGCGTGAGCCCGACGCACGGCGAACAGGAGATGAGCGTCTGGAACGGCCATTACGAATGCACCTGCTATCATCCGCTCTTCGTATTCAACCAGTTCGGCGATCTGGAACGCTGCGCTC
>JACDEQ010000304.1 GCA_013816225.1 Armatimonadota bacterium
TGCTTTTTCCTCATCGTCGGAAATACCGGACCTCCGAAGAGTTTGACTGTATCCGGGTGCGGTAGCTAACTGGTTTCCGCCAGGACGTGCGCCAGTTCGAGACAACGTCTTTGTGAAATATCGGGTGTGGGCCAAGGCATAAGTCAAAGTTCCCCAGTGAAGGCTTGGTGCAGCAGCGACTTTTTCAACGCCGCCAGCGCCGCCTGCTTTTGCTGGTAGTGGCGCGCGAGGCGTTGGGTTTCGGTGGCGAGTGCGTCGAACTTGGCGACGATTTGTTTCTGCTCTTCCAACTTTGGTGGAAGCGCCACGGCCAATGCGCTCCACTTCGACTTGTTGATTATTGGCAGCGTGGCTTGGGCGGAACTGTGCATGACGCTGCGCTGAAAACTCTCGGTCAGCATCTGGTAGTAAATGAACTTGTGTGACACGCCAGCGGACGGAGTGAGCGCATTGATTTGCTGGTTGGTGGTTACGTCGCAGTCGCAGTAGCCACATTTCCCGATGGTCGCGCCGATGCACACCATCAGCACCGAACCTGCGGCGACTTTCCGTGCTCCATCCAATCCTTTCTTGCTCAGTCCGTCATTCTCGCAGTCGAGTGAGCCGTCCTTGTTGAAGTCTGCGGGCTTCACGAACGGAATGAAATCGCCGTAGCACTCGGGGTCGCTGGACTTGGGCGTCGAGCCGGTCTGCGTCTTTCCAATTTCCTCAAGCCGCTTCTCCGCCCACCCATTGCCGCGCTGGGTGAAGACGGATTGGAGGTGGCTTTCAAAGAGCGCACGGGCGTTTTGGAGGTTCTTTTCGGCGTGGGCTTGGGCGGTGGCGAGGCCGGCAAACGCTTCGTCCAGCACGCCGACGATCCGCTGCTGTTCGGCCAGCGTCGTCACCGCAACTGGTAGTTGTTCAAAATGCCGACGCCTGAGCGACTTCACCGTCGCTCCGACCGCGACGCTTGGTAGGTAGTGACTGAAATGGTGGAGGTAGAAGTAGAGAAAACGCGGATCAATCTGGATCGTAAAATCGAAGAGCGCGTAGGCTCGCTGGTGGAGGTCGAACTTTCCGACGAAATGTCGGGGTAGAAACTCTTTGCCTTCGCCGGGGATTATCAGCGCCTCGCAGTCGTAGAGGAATCGCGAACTCTTTTTGACCGTTCGTGACCGGTCAAAGAACGCGTATGCGCCATCCTCAACAGCATCTTGGGTATCGGAATCTCCGCTGGAGATAGAGCAGAGCTGGCCCATTGGAATTTGCTGCCACCCCTTCTTCATGCGAGCAGCCCATTGATGGTTTCCAGCACTTCCGCGCTCTCGGCGTCGAGCGCGCGATTTCTTCCATGATCGCCTGGGGGCTGCGGTGCGTGACCTCCTCGCCGCCGTTGGGGTTCTTCACGGAGAGGTCGAAGGTCGCGGGGTCGATGCTCTTCGCGTCCACGCTCCACGACTTGGGGGAATCTGCAAAAGTCCTTTGAAGAGTGACGAAGTCACCGAGGTCGGCGTCGTTGAGCGGGTTGGTCTTGCCGAGGTTGCGGCCGGGGTCGAGCTGGTAGAACCAGACTTTGCGGGTGGACGCGCCTTTCTCGAAGAAGAGCACGACGGTCTTCACGCCTGCGCCCTGGAACGTGCCGCCGGGGCAGTCGAGCACGGTGTGGAGGCTGCAGCTTTCCAGCAGGAGCTTGCGCAGGCTCACCGAGGCGTTGTCGGTGTTCGAGAGGAAGGTGTTCTTGATGACGATGCCGCCGCGTCCGCCGGCTTTGAGGATCTTGATGAAGTGCTGGAGGACGAGGAAGGCGGTCTCGCCGGTGCGGATCGGGAAGTTTTGCTGCACCTCGGGGCGTTCCTTGCCGCCGAAGGGCGGATTGGCAAGCACCACATCGTAGCGGTCCTTCTCCTGAATGTCGGCGAGGTTCTCGGTGAGGGTGTTGGTGTGGATGATGTTCGGCGCTTCGATCCCGTGCAGGATCATGTTCATGATGCCGATGACGTAGGCGAGGGACTTCTTTTCCTTGCCGTAGAAGGTCTTCGTCTGGAGCCGGGTGTCGTCGGCGGTGCTGCGCTTCGGGTTTGAGTTGCGGAGGTAATCGAAGGATTCGCAGAGGAAGCCGGCGGAGCCGCAAGCGCCGTCGTAGATGCGCTCGCCGAGCTGCGGCTTCACGACCTGAACGATAGCGCGAATGAGGGGGCGCGGGGTGTAATACTCGCCGCCGTTGCGCCCGGCGTTGCCCATGTTCCTGATCTTGGCTTCGTAGAGGTGCGAGAGCTCGTGCTTCTCGGTCTGGGAGCGAAAGCGAAGGGCGTCGATGTGGTCGATGATCTCGCGCAGGTTGTAACCGCTTTGAATCTTGTTCTTAATCTCGCCGAAGATTTCGCCGATCTTGTATTCGATCGTGTTCGGGCCGGTCGCCTTGAGTTTGAAGCCGTGGAGATAGGGGAAGAGCTTGGCGCTGACGAAGTCGCGCAGGTCGTCGCCGCTTAGAGCGGTGTTGTGGTCGAGCTTGCCGTCTTTGCCTTTCGGCGCGGCCCAGCTTTCCCAGCGGTAAGGCTTTTCGAGAATGAAGTTGTAGGTCTTGCCGTCGAGTTGCGCTTCGACCGCTTTGTCCTGTTCCAGTCCGTCGAGATATTTCAGGAAGAGCAGCCAGGAGGTTTGCTCGATGTAGTCGAGTTCCGTCGTGCAGCCAGCCTCTTTCCAGAGGACGTCATCGATATTTTTGAAGGCTTGTTCGAACATTTATTTGGAGAGCGAGGGAGGAGCGGCCTTTCTATCGGGTCAAAAAAAGAAGTCGAGGGAAAAGGAAAAGCGCTGCGCATGCAGCGCGGTTCGTTATTGAAAGCTGAACGGAGCCCGTGGGACGGTGCGAGGTAGACAGGCAGCCGCGAACCGTTGGTATTTTTCGGCCATTATTGGTTACGCGCAGAGGCCCCGAAGCCCCTCGCCCCGAATGCGGCCTGCGTCGACTTCAGTGTCGCCAAAGACGGCGGACGGCTCGTCGCCTATACCTGGCGTGGCGAGCGGACACTCAAACCCGAACATTTCGTCAGTGTCCCCCGCATTGGTGAACCGCTGTTGCCCGCCACAGGCAATCGTGGCTGCTGAGAGCGAGCCACACCCGATCAACCCTAGAAATCTCGCAGGAAAATTCGGATATCCGCTTTGAGCCAATCTCCCTGCCATTCCTTGGATTCTAATCGGCCGACGAGGAGCTTGCCCGCGTCCATCAGGTGCGCCAGCGCCTCGTTCTTCGCCCGCGGGACATAGCCAAGGTGATTGCCGCTTTCGTCGAGAATCATGACGGCAAGGG
>JACDEQ010000305.1 GCA_013816225.1 Armatimonadota bacterium
GTATTATCTACGACGGCGACGGCACGACTTTGGGAAGACGGCCGCGCTTTTTTGCGGCCCGGTTCCGCGTTTTCTAGGAGAACATTTCATGGGTTACACATACGCGATTTTGGGTTCGGGCATGCAGGGCACTTGCGCCGCTTACGATTTAGCGAAGCGTGGGTCCGCCGCGCGCATCCTCATGGGCGACAAGAGAATCGACCAGGCTCGGAACAATGCGGAGCGGGTCAACAAGCTCGTCGGCAATGCTATTTGCGAGGCAGCTCAGGTCGATGCTCTGAACCCCGAGGAGCTCGCCGAGTTCCTTAAGCCGGTGGACGTAGTCCTTTCTTGCGTTCCTTACTGGATGCACCCGAAGATCGCACCGGTCGCCATCCAAACCGCGACGAGCATGATCGACATGGGCGGAGACACCGAGGTTACCCTCGAGACCATGAAGCTCGATGAGGCCGCCAAAGCAGCCAAGGTTTCTATCGTTCCCGACACGGGCTTAGCGCCCGGGCTTGTCAACAGCCTCGCTACTCACCTCATGTCGCAGCTCGACGAGGTGGACACAGTCCGCATGTACTGCGGCGGCCTTCCGCAGAATCCGAAGCCCCCGTTCAACTATAAGCTCGTTTTTAACGTCGAGGGCCTGGTCGCTGAATACACCGACGACGCCTTCGCCGTCCGCGACTACAAGCTCGTTCGGCCCCAGACTCTCGACGAAATCGAGGAGATCGAATGGCCGGGCCTCGGCAAGATGGAGGCCTTTGTGACGAGCGGAGGGACGAGCACCGCGCCCTACACTTTCGAAGGCAAAGTTCGCAACTACGAATACAAGACGATTCGCTTCCCGGGCCACTGCGCGCTCATGCGCGTGTTTATGGACTTCGGCTTTTGGGATAAAGAGGCGATCGATGTGGATGGAGTGAAGGTCGCGCCTCGAGATGTGTTTCACAAGATAATGGCCGAGAAGCTCCGCGACGACAAAGACAGTGATCAGATTTTGGTTCGGGCTTGGGCCACGGGCAAGAAGGATGGCGCCGAGAAGCGCTTGCAGATCGATATCCACGACAAGCAGGACCCGGCGACCGGTTTCAGCTCGATGGAGCGCATGACGGGCTTCCCAGCAGCGATTTATGCGGCCGAGATCGCCAAGGGCAACGTGGAAGCCGGCTGCATACGCTACGAGCTCGCCGTTCCGGGCACAGCGGTTGTGAATGGCCTCAGGGAGCGCGGGATTCCGATTACCGAATCGGCTGGATAGGCAATCGCCGCTAAAAGTGCCAGATATGTGCGCCGAAAGCCCTAAACCGGTACGTCGGGCATGATCATTCTCGAGCGCCGACCGTCTAGGTTATTGCAATGACGTTCTCCTAAGGCGAACGATCGGGGGGCGGGGCCAAAATGCTCCGCCCTTTTATTTTGCGAGCCCGCCAAAGGTCGCCCGAGCAAATTCTCTAATCCTATGAAGGATTTGTACGTCTCAGGTAGAACTTCGTTCTAGAGTCGAGGCCAACGCGGCATCGACCATGATTGGAGAAGCACTAGGGCGCATCGCCCCGGTGCCACGATAAAATTAGGAAAGGGGAAGCAGAATGATTACAACGAGAGGGCTATGGGCCCTGACGACCCTGGCCGGTTCACTGGTAGCCCAGACCGCCAACGCGCAGCAGATCTTTGATCCGAACCTCATAACTTTGAGGCATGACTTCGAGACGGAGCCACCCGAAGCGCCACCCGACGGCCCGTTCACGCTGGGTAACGCAACGTTCTCGGAGTTTAGCACCGGCAGCGGCGACGCGGGCTGGAGGCTCATCTCGGTCTGGCCGGGCATGGGCAGGCAGCTCACGGACGACGCAGGCATTACGGAGATGCACATCGTTTTCGACGTCGCGATGACTTTGGTCGGGCTAAATGTCGGGATCGGTCCGGCGACGTACGATGTCAATTTCATGAGCAACGGCGCAGTGGTAGGAACAGTCTCGGGCACGCTCGGTTCGGTGGAAGAGAACTTCTTCGCCGGCTGGGAGCATGCAGGTGGAATCGACGAGGTAATTATCACAGAGCCTTCCGGTGAGAATGGTTTGGTCGGAGGAATCGACGACGTCCGTTATGACGCCGTTCCTGAACCCGCCACCATCGTTGCTCTCGGGGTCGGTCTCGCCGTCCTCGCATCGCGACGCAGACGATAAGACCAAAGCCTTAAAGCAAAAAGCCCCATTCGCATTGGTTGCGGATGGGGCTACTTGACGTGTCTTAGTTGATCCTGAAGATATCGCCGAGGAAATCCCAGTCGTTACGATCACGATTGTTCCGCGGGCGTCGCTCTCGGCGCTCCCAGTCGGAGCTGATTCCGTAGATCTCGCGAACTCGGTTCCAGCTCTTGCGGTTCCGCTCGAGTTCGTAGAGAACCTCGTTCGGGTCGACGCGAGCCAGCTTGCCCACGTGCGCAGCAAGAGAAAGATCGCCCTCGTTCATGCCTTGCTCGACCCAACGCCACAAACGGTTCGCATCCACCTTGTACGCGCGTTCGAGAATCTGGTCCCAAACCCTGCGCTCATAGTCGCGGTCGGCATAATTACGGTCGTTCCGATAGTCGTACTGGTCGTCATAACGATCGTTGCGACGCCTACCGAGTACGTCGCCAAGCACGTCCTCAAGCCCACCACCTTGCCCGCGGTTCCGATCATCGTAGCGATCGTTATCGTCATCGTATCGGTGATCGCCGTCGTCGTAGCGGTAACCATCGTCGTAGCGGTCGCGCTTCTCCTTCTTGCGGCGGCCGTAATCAGTGTTCCGGTCCCGCTCCAGCGACTGCCAGCTTGCGCCTCGCTCGTGCTCCTGCCAAATCGTCCTCGGGCTCTGTCGAGTTCGCTCGGCTATGAAGAATGCCGGAGCCAGGTCCCAGGCCTTTTCCCGAAGATCCTTGCGAGCCTTAAGAACTTCGTTTGTGCTGACGCCGACTCCCTTCGAGATTGCCACTACGGCCGCAGCCTCTTGGGGACTGAGGCGTTCCTGACGAATAATGTCGCGTATCGTCGCAGAGAATGCGGAACTCGCGCCGCACAACAGTAAGCCGGTTGCCAATAAAACTGAATTGCGTTTCACTTCGTGTCTCCTATGTTGGATGTACATACCAGACTTTCATGCTAGGGGCACCGTTACGGCGATTTCGCGCTATGCTTCACCACGTGCAACAGATCGTCGCCGAATTGGCAGCCAGCGAACGAACAGGAGCTAAGCTGCGAAAGCGCGCGATGGAGCTGCTTTCGAACCTTCCAGGCTACGACTGGTGCGGTGTCTACCGT
>JACDEQ010000306.1 GCA_013816225.1 Armatimonadota bacterium
GCTGGCTTGAGAGCTGGCCGTCATGCGGCATCCTGCCGGATGGAATTGCCGGCCAATTCGCCGATCAGGGATGTCACGCCAGCGATGCGGAGCTTGATATCGACGCTGTCCGTCTGGACATCAACCCGTTCAACTAGGAGTTCAATGATACGCGCCTGTTCGGCGGGAAATAGCTCATTCCAAAGCGGCTCGAATGCCAGTAGCGAGCTGCGGACCTCAGACTCGGTCAAGCCCTTGATGGATTTGCGGGCGTTGCGCCAGGTCTGGACGATGATTTCGGGGGAAAGAAGGAGAAGGCGAACCTGGTCGATCACTATCTTCTCGATCTCCGCGGCAGGAACGCGTGCAACGGGGCAATCGCCTGCACCCTGCTTCAGAACGGTCTGGCTAAGATAGTAGCGATAGAGCCTGCCATTCTTCCGCGTGTGCGTCGGCGACATGGCGATCCCGGTGGGACCATAGATGATCCCTTTCAACAGCGCTGGGGTCTGCCCTCGTGTGCCAGCGGCCCGCTTGCGGGGGCTTTCCCTGAACTGAGCCTGCACCTTATCCCAGGTCTTCCGATCGATAATCCCGACGTGTTCACCGGGGTAGGAGACGCCCTTGTGCATGGCTATGCCGACATAAACGGGATTGGAGAGCATTTTGTAGAGCATGCCCTTATCGATTAGCTTGCCGTATTTGTTGCGGATGTTTTCCGCGATCAACTGCCATGCCAGCGTGGTGGCAGAGCCGACTTTGAGGAATCGTTGAAAAATCGATCGAACGAGCTTGGCATCCGCCTCGTTGACGAGCAACTTGCGATCGTTGACCTCGTAGCCGAGCGGCGCCCAACCGCCCATCCACATGCCCCGCCTGCGGGATGCTGCGAATTTATCCCGGATGCGCTCTCCGATGACCTCGCGCTCGAACTGGGCAAAGGACAGCAGGATATTCAAGGTCAGCCGGCCCATCGACGTGGTTGTATTGAAGGACTGTGTCACCGAAACAAACGTGACCTTGTGCTGGTCGAATACCTCGACCAGCCGAGAAAAATCCATTAAGGAGCGCGACAGCCGATCGATCTTGTAGACAACGACGATATCGACCTTGCCGGCCGTAATGTCGGCGAGCAGGCGCTTCAACGCAGGGCGGTCGAGGGTGCCACCCGAAAACCCTCCATCGTCATACCGGTCGGGCACGAGGAGCCAGCCCTCCGCGCGCTGGCTGGCTACGTAAGCCTCACAGGATTCCCGTTGGGCGTCGAGAGAGTTGAACTCCATCTCAAGGCCCTCCTCGGTGGACTTTCGGGTGTAAACCGCGCACCGGAGCTTTTGCATCGGAGAGGGTGTGGCGGTTTGCTTCCTGGTCGGGCGAGAAGTGAAGCGAACTTTCTCCGAATTCGCTCGGTTTTCGACTGGACTTCCGAACCTCCAGGCGTGTGAGGCCCGCAGCCAGAATTTCAGCGATTGCCGCTATCCGCTCGTTGGCATCGGGATCACCTCCGGCGCGGGACGAGAGATGTCTGGGGTTTGCCATAGCGCGACCGCTTATCGCGCCTTTACGGAAAGCGGCCTATCAGCCGCATCGCAGGCGACTAGCCACGCATCGATCTCCTGGCGGTAATAGATGATCAGGCGAGGTCCGCAATGATGGTGGGGCGGTCCTTCTCCCGATTTGCGCCACTTCGCGAGCGTCGATCGGCTTACACGGAGGTACTGGGCGGCTTCGACGGCTTTCAACCGGTCAAGTTTATCGGCACTCATTCTGTTCACCTTGGCGATCGTGATTCGGTAGATGCCAAGGAGGGTGACCAAGCCTCCGTTAGAGAGTGAGAGAATAAAGGGGTGCGCCTTTATTACCCCGGCGCGCAAAATCGACTGTAATTCCAAGTTCACTCAGCAGGGCAGGATCGAATCGGTAATACTGCAAACTTGATATTCGGCCGCGTAATTTACGCTGACAGGTTTGATAGCTCTTCTTGATCGCCTCAGGGCCAGCGTGGGCGTCAGATGTTTGCAATTGCATCGAAACGCACTCAAATACGTGGAGCCAATCTTCACCGGCCCATTCGTGCATCTTCTGCCGATCCTGAACGATAGCTCGCGGGGCACTTGGTATCGCTTCTAGTTCTTCGACCTGGTCCCTGACTTTGACCTGCTTTTCGCGAGTTTCGTGCACAACATCCGTTCGCTCGTAGTCGATCATGTCTTGAATGTATCGAGCTACTGGGGAAACGGCGCGGCCGCGCTTTTTTGGAGTGCGATTGCCCAACAGACGGCACAACAGCCTGGTCGAGGCAATCGCGAGCCATCGTGGGACCGGCATCGCGTGCTTGGCGCAATAATACATCGCCTCCGTTACGGCCAGCTCGGGATGGATTTCGTGTCTGGTCATGGCTTCGAATTTTTCCATTTGGACCTCATGGTCATGCTCAGCTATTGCCCGAGTGTCTGGTGCCTCATTCGGCATTGTCGCCTCCAGCTTTGATTCGCGCGCGATCGCGCCCAGTCGAGGTTATTGGGACGTTTCCTCTAAAGAAATCTCCATAATCAACTCTAAGGAACTATCTTCACCATACCGGTAGGGCGCTTGGCCTGAAATGCTCCCTCGTATCCAGCGTGCAGATGCGCTGCGAGAGGATGGGAATGACGCCGCAAGCCCCAAGTACCCTGCTGGCCCACAAGGCAATCAGCCTGGCGTCCGAGTTATCGAATTCGGAAAAGCGGGTCGCTGCCGCGATCATTGACCACTTCAACCGGCGAACCGGACAATGCGACCCGAGCCTGGACTGCATCGCCGAGTTGATCGGCATGAGCCGTCGCACGGTTATGCGGGCGACGGATCGATTGCAGAAATTGGGGTTCATTCGCCGGACCAGGCACGGAGGCCACTACCATCGTAATAGCTACGAGCCCGTGTGGTCGCGCTTCCTACAGGTCGAGGCCGACTGGAAGGGCCGACGTAGCGCTCGACGGGCAAGGCTTGGAGCACCAAAGTTGTCACCTTGTTCAGGTCAATTCTGTCACGTTGGTGGCGACACGGCTGCCCCCCAAACCTTTACTAGTAATATTTTAAAGGAAACCTTCAGTGGGGAGGCGTTATTGCAAAAGCCTGATGTGCGGAGCCCGCTGCACGACAAAAGGGGCTCAGCAATGGAAGCCAATCGGCGACCGAATCCTCCTATTCCTCCACGGACATTTCAACCATTCGGAAGCACGCCTTCCTCGACTGCCGCCTGCGATGCTGCTGAACGCCGATGGAATAGCGATTTAACAAGCCATTTC
>JACDEQ010000307.1 GCA_013816225.1 Armatimonadota bacterium
GTCCCGGAGCTGGCGCAAGGGGGTAGATACGGTAGCAAGACGGAGTCCGAGTCCACTCGCATCGGTCGTGGTGCAGAGCTTGCTGATAAAAAGGGCATCAAGGCTATTGCCCAAGGTAAACCCTCTTTTGGCAAAGTCCGCGTCATGTACGAGGACGGCCTTGAAGCAGTTCTCGATGTCCAGGAGACAACTGTTATTCAAGGAGCAAGCGAGGACTCTCTTGCGGATCCCAACCGACCACCGCTTGCAGCCGTCATCCTTTTGCCAATAACCTGTATGGCAAAGAGCGGCGACTTTGAGTCCGCAACGATAGAGTGCGCTGGGCTGCCCCAAATAAACATGGTGCTGACGCATGCACTACGGGAGTCTTTCGATGGCCTGGAACTCAACGAAGAAACGCTTCTCGAGGCAGGACGACTCGGCGACGATGCTCTCAATCCAGACCACGTACTGCGGCGGCTGCGCGAGCTAACGCGCGGGTGTCAAGGATTCGAAGTGACAGCGAAGTGTGTTCTCGGTAACTTCTCCTTTCAGAAATTGGCGATGGTCAGGGACCTCAAAGAGGAAGCTGAACGCCTCACATTGCATGACATGATCGCCGCTTTGGCCGGCGATGTCGAAGCCCGTGATTCCTTGGGCGGTCGTCACGTTAGCGTCGAACCGTCTGCCCTCGATGCCGTGCTCGCTGAGAACGAGTTCATGGTGTTGGATGCCGATTCCAGCCAGCAAGTAGTCGTCCATTCGGTGGCGTCTGATTTGGACGGCGTGATCCATGGCCCGCCAGGTTGTGGGAAGTCGCAAACTATCGCGAATGTGATCGCGACCCTTGTTGCTCAGGGCAAGCGCGTTCTGTTTGTCGCGGAAAAACGAGCGGCCTTGGAAGCAGTGTACAAGCGGCTTGAGAACACAGGCCTTGCTCACATAGCGCTTGATCTGCATGGTGCGGCTGTCTCGCAAAAGGCCGTTATGTTGAAGGTGGCTTCGACCCTCCAGAAGATTCGCCACACTGTCGACCCAGACGATCATGAACTGCACGTTCGGTTCGAAGATCGCCGTCGCAGGGTAGTGGACCACGCGCAGACCATGCATCAAGCTCTCCAGCCCAGCGGCCTTAGTCCTTATCAGATTCAGGTCGGACTTATGGAAACGGCCCTAACCGCTACATCCAAGACGCGCTGGCGCGGTGCCGATCTGAACAAGCTAACCCAAGAAGCAGCCCTCGAGGTGCAGGATCTACTCAAAGAAGCGCGAGGATTGGCCTCATTAGTCGCCCGAATCGATCCGTCTCCCTGGACTCACTCGAACCTAACTGATGGCAATCAGGTCGAGCTAGCTCTAGATGCGGCGCAACGTCTCTCCGCACAACACCTGCCCGACTTCCTTGCCGTACTTGATCAATTGACTTTTGAGACGGGCTTTCGCCCTTCAACAACGCTGGGCGAGGCGGAGCGAGCCATGACGCTGGTGGCTGAGACCAATGAATTCCTCACGTTATGGGCTCCAGAAATATTCGACGTGCAAAACGCCGTTTCCGCGTTGTCGCCTGCCTCCAAGGGTCGATTTTCCATTGTGTGGGCCACCGTCACAAACCGTCGATTTCGCCAGTCTAAGCGGCAGATGGCTACTCTCTCTCGTGCGGGAGAGCGCACCGCCCTGGCCCTTTTGCACGCTGCCCTACAAGCTGCCGCACTCGCGGATCGTTGGCGCGAATTAGGTGGATCATCTTGCAGGCCACGAGGCTCCCAGATCGTCGAAGACGCGGCGCGAGCACGCAAAAACGTGGCTTCCGATCTATCCATCCTCACAGCCAGGGTCTCAGGCGTTGCGGCGCTTTCGTTGGAAGACCTCGTCACTACAAGTTCCGCTCTTGCAGCGGACGATCTCAACGCCCACCGCATACCGACTGTTAGAAGCCTTGAATCTCAAATTGAAGCTCTTGGAGCTGCGTCCATCCTTATTGAAATTCGAAGCTACAAGTTGGCTTGGGACATCTGGATAAATCTATTCCGACACGCATACTTCGCCTCTTGCTATGATTCGGCGCGCGTATCACTCCCCTCGTTAGCCGCATTCAAAGGGGAATCGCATGCCCAGTTCACCCAAGAATTCCAGATCCTCGACAAAGAGCGTCTTCGAGTCGCCGCCGCGAGAGTGAGCCGGGAGCACGCCGAGAGAGCGATCGAGGTCATGAACAGCCACGCAGATCAAACTCTTTTGGTTCGAGCCCAAGCGGCCAAGCGTTCGCGGCACCTTCCCCTCCGAAAGTTAGTTTTGCAAGCCGCCGATGTCTTAACGGCAGTCTGCCCGTGCTGGATGTCGAGCCCTTTGAATGTAAGTCAGCTTCTTCCCGCGGATCGTCGCTACTTCGACTTTGTAGTCTTCGACGAGGCCAGCCAGGTCCTTCCGGAAGATGCTGCTTGCTCCGTCCTTCGCGGCCGCCGACTGGTAGTAGCAGGAGATCAACATCAGCTTCCCCCGACCACGTTCTTTGCGGATGGCAGCGACGATGAAGAAGAAGACTCACCAATCGCCGGTTTCGAGAGCTTGCTTGAACAGCTTTCATCCTTTGTTGACCGTTGGTCGCTCGAATGGCACTACCGCAGCCGCGACGAACGACTTATCGCCTTCTCTAATAAGCATGTCTATGCGAACTCGCTAACAACTTTCCCAGGGGTCGGCGGATTCGACGCTGTTTTTCACGTTTACGTGGAAGCAATGCCCCGCGATGGGGAAGAGGAGAGCAACAGTGCGGAAGTGCAACGAGTGATTGATCTTGTCCTTGCCCACGCCGAACGGGAGATCAGCAAGGATGAACTTCAGTGGGGGTCACTCGGCGTTATAGCCATGGGCATCAAGCACGCTAACCGTGTCCAAGCAGCCTTGGACCGGGCCCTAGAGGGTCGCCGCGACCTTGACCGCTATTTTGACACCAATCGCACGGAGGCATTCTTCGTAAAGAATATCGAGCGCGTTCAAGGGGACGAGCGGAATCACATTATCCTAACCCTCGGTTACACCAGAGGTCGCTCCGGCAAATTCAATCACGGGCTCCTAGGTCCCGTTAACGGCGCCGGAGGTTACCGGCGACTGAACGTAGCCGTCACGCGAGCTCGCGAGTCCATGACCTTGGTTTCCGCAATCACCTTTCGAGACGTGCGCGTCATTGACCCGGCACCCACGCCCGGGCATAAAGACTTCGGTGTACACCTCTTCAGACTATATCTAGAGTTTGCAGAATCAGGCGGCATAGTAC
>JACDEQ010000308.1 GCA_013816225.1 Armatimonadota bacterium
TGCCGGCGGGCGGCGGAGTAGTCGTGCTTCTGCATTAAAAGATCGACAACTGCCAGGCGGTTCGTGTCGGTCACCGGTCCAAGAACTTTCAGCCTCAACTCGACGGTTCTCTTACGCTGAGCGACAGCAGCCTGAAAGGCGGTAGTGATATTCTTGAGCGCGTCTCCCCTTTCGCCGCTCGAAGAGATAATTCGAAAGGCCCGGTCGGCGTGGATTCCGGCGAGGAGCTCCGTGGCGGATTCGGTTTCCTGCGTGATGAGCGCGTCCTCCGCCCACTGCTGAGCTTTGTCGTACTCGTATTTGCCCAAGTACGCGCGCGCCATGGCGATCTTCGCTTCAGCCGAGTTCTCGTCTGCTTTCAGAGCGACGCGCGCGGCTTGCAGAGCTTCATCGAACTTCGCGACGTTTAGGAACTTGTTCGCGCTGTCGATGTGGAACTTGGTTCCCTTGTCCAGCCCGTTGTCAACGATCAGCATGAGCTTGAGCTTCTTGCTGTCACCCGTCGCGGTGTACGCGCCCAGTTCGATGCTCAGCGGCCCTTCCTTCTCGGGAATTGTGTCCAGTTGGTACGTATAAGGAGTGCTCGTGTCGGTGGAGCGCAGCTCGCCGTTCACGTAAAACTCGACCTGGTTGACGGTGGCGTCGGAGATGACAGTGGCACGCAGCTCGACGGTTCCGGCGATCTTGTCGCCGTCCTTCACCGAGGAGTTGATCTTGATATCGGCAGCCGAAGCTTGGCTTACGAGCGCACACAGGACAGCGGTAGCGGGGAAAAATCTATTCATAAAAGTTCCTTGCAAGGCGAAGGCGTCGAACTATGGACGCGCGACACCTTGCGTCGGTTCACTCAGAGGGCCGCTTCGCCTCGCTCGCCCGTTCGGATGCGGATAACGTCCAACTCGGGCAGCACGAATATTTTACCGTCCCCGGCCCTGCCGGTTCTCGCGCTTTGGAGAATCGCTTGGATGGCATCCTCGACTGCCCCTGTTTTCAGAACGACCTCGAGCTTGAGTCTCGGTGGCAGGGAGACGACGTACTCTTTTCCGAGGAACCAGTCCGATTGCTCCTCGGAGCTACCGCATCCCCTCGCCTCGGTGACCGTTATCCCGGTGACGCCCCGCTCCGCGAGCGCGGTCTTTACTTCTTCGAGCTTGTGCGGCCGAATGTAAGCCACGATGCGACGCATCTACGGATGATACCGGCGTTCGGTATGCGGCCGCCCCGCATGAAACAGCGTGGCTGCGGAACATGAAAGTGGTAAGCTCGGGGAAGAGGTTAAAGCCATGCTCAGGATTACCGTCGGAACGTTGTTCCTCACCACGCTCGCTCAAGCGTACACGGTCACTCACGTCGCAGGGCTCCCCGGTGCGAGAGATGTGTACGTACAGGGGGTCAACGACAATGGCGATGTCGTCGGTATCTGCGATATGCCGAATGGAGACTGGCGCGGTTTCATCTGGCAAGAGGGAGTCACGAGCGACCTCGGCTCATTCGGAGGAGGAAGTACCTGGGCAAGCGACCTCAATAATTCGGGGCAGGTGGTCGGTATTTCGGAAGACGCGTTCGGAACCCCGCAAGCTTTTCTGTGGACCAGGAAGGACGGGATGCGCAGGTTGCTCGGTTCGAGAGACGGCAACCGGGCTTACGGTATCAACGAAAGAGGCGTCGTCGTAGGCGGCGTTAGCGGTGAAGCCTTCGTCTGGATGAATGGCGTTACGACCTATCTGCCGCACAACTACCCTCTAAGCTACGGGGTCCAAGCTAACGGAATCAACGAACTCGGCAAAATAGTCGGAACCGAGGGTCGGAACATGTCGGAGTTCTGGCACCCCGTCTCATGGCATAGAGGGCAAGGGTCGATTTTGTCCGGCGGCGAGGGCTATTCGCCGCGTGTGATCAACAACGCGGGCCAAATAGTCGGCATACGTTGGTTCTTCCATGACTTCGCGATAGCCGTAACTTGGCTCGATGGGCTGCTCATCCACCTTCCCAGGCTCGGCGGGGAGGGAAGCGAGGCAGGCGACATCGACGAGAGGGGCCAGATCGTCGGCTATAGCTTGGACCCGGACTACGTCTCTCATGCGGTCATCTGGCGCAATCTCGAGGTGACGGACCTGAACACGCTGATCCCCAAGGGAAGCGGCTGGTATTTACTCGATGCGGGGGGAATTAACGAGAGCGGTCAGATCGCAGGTAAAGGAACGTTCGACGGCGTACGAACCGGCTACCTCCTCACGCCGGTGAATCGCCGTCCCTGACCACCGCGAGATCGTCCGCGTCAAGGCGGCGATGACTCCGGCGAGTTCTCGGGTGCTTGCGAGCGCTCGAACGCCATGAGCGACCAGGCACTTGCCGATTTGCTGTTCGCAGTCGAGGACGCGCAAGCTGTTCGAGAAGGCGGAGGCTACCGAACAGCCGACAGATGATGCCCCGCAGGACGTGTATGGTGTTCCGCACGACGCGTACGGTGTTCGACCATGGCTCTGATTCCAGCTTAGCGGATGGGTTGGGCTACCGCAGCGTCCGAAAGCGATGCTTGCCCACTTTGAATACCTTCCCCTGAGAATCCGCGACGTCGAGTGAGCCGAAAGGGTCTTCCAGCTTTGCGCCGCCCAGCGACACGGCGCCGCTCTTGATCAGCCGCCGCGCCTCGCCGATCGACTCGCTCAGTTGCAGGGCGTGGATCAGAGCTGCCACGGATACTTGGCCCTCCTTGACCAATTCGGGAGGTATGGCCGCTTCAGGGGCATCCACCGGCTCCTCCCGCTTCGTGAATGTTCGAACGAAGTACGCGTCCGCCTCGGCGGCGGCACCATCTCCATGGTACAAAGCCACGATCTCGCGGGCGAGGCGAACCTTCGCGTCGCGCGGATTGGCGCCGTCGGCAAGCAGTTCGCGTACTTCCTCCAAGGAGACATCCGTGCAAAGCGTAAACCACGATTCGAGGAGGTGGTCGGGGATCGACATCGTCTTCCCGAACATATCGTTGGGCGCGTCCACCACGCTGATGTAGTTGCCCAGCGATTGCGACATCTTCTCCTTGCCGTCGAGGCCAACGAGGAGCGGCATGAGCATCACGACCTGGGGTTCTTGGCCGAACTGCCCTTGCAGGTTGCGGCCGACCAGGTTGTTGAACTTCTGGTCGTTCCCACCCAGCTCCACGTCAGCTTGCATCGCAACGCTGTCGTACCCCTGGCAGAGCGGGTAGAGGATTTCGTGCATCCCGATC